>VENG01000029.1 GCA_009711705.1 Bacillota bacterium | reverse complement strand
GGTCTCATAACCCTTCTGACTAAGTTTACGGGGTGAGCTGCTTGAGGGAAAACCTCACGAGCAGTTCTTATGGGGAGGGGCTGGAAACGGGTCGGAAACCGACACCGCGCCAGTCTTTTACCCGACAGAATTTCATAAAGGAAGCCAAAAATGGATTCGCTTGTCATAAAATGAGCAGCACTGATTTTGAATCGAATGCAGTAAAACTGCAGTTAGCCATGTTAGCCTACAACTTCAACAACTGGCTTCGAAGGGTATGCCTACCTGAACAGATGAAATCGAACCGAATGGAGACACTGCGATTAAAATTGGTCAAAATAGCGGGAAAACTGGTGCGCTCCGGTCGATACTGGACATGGAAGCTATGCAGTTCTTGTGTGTACCGTAATCCATTCATACAAACACTTCAAAACATAAGTCGCTTGCCTCGTTTTGGTTGAGCTAAAACGGAAAAATATTGAAATTTAAAAGAAAACAAATACCGTAGCAGGGGATTTATAACCTAACACCATCCATATTTATGCAGTCATTGTATTAAATTACATATAAAAGATAGTCATATTATGTAGCCATAAAAGGCAAAGTTTCGATGAGAGTAAAAATAACATAATGATACTTTTTTACGTATATTTGCCACCACCTTCAGGTGGTTGTGAATATTTCAGGTTAAGGATTATATTCCGCCAGAGGCCTTCAATGATCTGGTGATAAAAGCAACTGCTATGGCGGAAAGGGATGATAGGCTTTTAACAGCGCCGGAGGTGGCAAAGAGACTGGGTGTGAGCAGGACAACGATCTGGCGGTGGTCAAAAAATAAAATTCTAAGGGTTTGCCAGCTCCCCGGCGGGCAGGTCCGGATCAGGGAATCTGATTTGGAAGATTTTATTGACAAGCACAAATTAATCAAGAAGAATGAAAGTGTTTGCCTGTAAACTTCGTAGATATGTGGAGTTTTCTCTTTTTAAGGAGGTGAAGCCCGATGGTGCTGTAAGCTACATTCATTATCCGGATGACTCCGGATTCACGTCTAGATTAGGTAAAATGCGACATAGTCTAGAAGATGGTATACTGAATATTAGTTTGGAAATGCGTCGATGTAGTTGACAGGCTTTTCTTTAGGATATGGTATATGTTAACATAAATTGCTAACTATGAGGTTTCCGTATGAAATTATTGCTTATTACAGCTTCATCCAATGACATAAGACAAATCAGAAAAACGAGGGTTATAAACTTTCAGCAGGTTACAATGCCGTATCTGGCAGCACTAACCCCACCTAATTGGGAAGTTGAGCATATAGATGAAGGTCAGGAAAAGATCGATTTTAATAAAAAAGTAGATTTGGTCGGTATAACCTTTCATACTCCGAGTGCCAACTATGTTTATAAAATAGCTGCAGAGTTTAGAAAAAGAGGTATACCAGTGGTAATGGGTGGCCCACATGTGTCACTGCTACCTGATGAAGCCGAAAAATATTCAGATGCCATATTTATAGGCGAAGCAGAAGATGTATGGAAAGAATTCCTAACTGACTTTGAAAATAAACGGTTTAAGAAAAGATATGAACAAAAACATCCCTCATCCCTTGTTAATCTTCCAATGGCTCAAAAAGATTTATTTCACAGAAGGGATCATTCTGGTGGTATTATGTTTGCAACCCGCGGATGTCCTAACAAATGTGAGTTCTGTGCTTTAGCAGTAATGTATAATAGCAACTTTAGAAAAAGGCCAGTTGCAGAAGTTGCAAAAGAATACGGTTCTTTCAAGGGGAAAGTCATTGTATTCTGGGATGACAATATTGCAGCTGATCCACAGTATGCCAAAGAACTTTTCAAGGCGATAACCCCTAATAGAAAATGGTGGAGCAGTCAGACCAGTATTCACGCAGGATGGAATGATGATCTGTTGGAACTAGCAGCAAAAAGTGGCTGCAAGCAACTGTTCCTAGGATTGGAGTCAGTATCTCAAATAAGCCTGGATAATGCCAATAAATCTTTCAACAAAGTTGAAGATTACTATAACATTATTAATAGAATCCATTCATATGGGATATCTGTACAAGTAGGGATTATCTTCGGCTTCGACGAAGATGACAAAAGTATATTCAGTTAAAACGATCAATTTTCTTGAAACTGCTGGAGTTCAAAACGCTACCTTTAATGTGCTTACCCCATATCCAGGTACTCCTTTATTCAAGCGTCTTGAAAAAGAGGGCAGAATATTGACCTATGATTGGAGTAAATACAATGGGAGAAGAGATGTTGTTTTTAAACCTAAAAATATGACTTCTGACGAATTATTGGAAGGTTTTAATTGGATTAACAGTCAGTTCTATTCTCTAAAAAGCATTGGAAAAAGATTAAGCAAATCAACAGCAGGTTTATGGTGGACTCTTCCATTAAATCTCTCATATTACTTTTCATACAAACTTTATGGACGGAAATAGGAAACATCTCCATATTGTGCAACATACCCATATAGTTTGCCATAACTGGAAAGATAGGACTCTCACTTGCTACACATTGTAGGTAAAGTACGATATTGTTTCGTGAGCTACTCTTGTATCTGGTCCCGGAAAAGGACAATTTACCGTTATAGGGCAAGGTAGCAAAGGGAAAGAGCAGTAGTAAGAAAGCTTCTGGTAGTTGTTGGAAGATTGGGCAACTTCAAATTACTATTCCTGACCTGTATAAACTAACGGAATCTTATCCTGTTCCCTTATATCTTTATCTGGGAATAAACTGTCATCACTTATTTTCGTGATTATAGAGCTGCATACGGTACCGAATATAACATGTTCGGCAAAACTTAAAAGAGGTGTTGCTGGCTTTTTGCTTTGAACATTTAACCCAACATTTGAGAGCAATCCAGCAATGCTAACCCACATTATAGTGCCTACCCCTGCCCCTTTTATGATGGCTTTATCCTTGCCCGTTAGAGATAAGGTATACGCAATTGTAGTTCCAACTAAGCCTGCATTAGTGAAATTAATTAGAGCCGAAAGAGCTTTAGAGGCAGGGGATTTGGTTTTATTTTTTGCTAAAAAGATTCTCGAAGCAGAATAGCCATAAGGTACATCGGTTATTCCTCGTTCGTGCAATAGGGCATCAATGATTTGAACGGGTACAGAAGTAACTACTCCACTAATTGCACCTAATATAATGCGATCCTTTATTTTTTTCAACAATAAAACCTCCAGGCTGTACGAATTTAGCACCAGTAATTACCGTGGCTTTCGCCCGTGCAATACAAAATAACAATGCAAAACATCCATGCCATAGTATTTTGTGCTCAGAAACTAAATTTATGTGTTTGCTGAACATTCTGCCTGAAGTGTGAAACAGCATTTGTTGGCGGCAAGATCCAGGCAGTGGGGCCTAATAAATTTGTCCCTGGGTTTCAAAAATTAAATCTATACATTTTAGCTTCGGGTATACGCTCGAAGTTTTCTATTTTTATGGGAGGTGATTGACAATGTGTGACTAAAATTGAATGCGGCTCACATGCATATGCTGCATTTATTTATCAACAAAGAAAAACGAGGAGGTAAAATAGGTGAGAAAGTTTCTCAAAATCATTATGGTTATGGCTTCATTATGGGCTTTAATATTCGGAATAACGGTCAAAGTTAGTGAAGCAACAATAGTTCCTGGAAATAGCATGCAAATATTGTCATCAGGATATATCACCATAGATGATGTGGATGGGTTTCAGACTTTTCGTTCATATACTGTACCTGTACCTAGTGGGATCGCATTGTTCTCAATAAAAGGTAAAATCAAGTCGGGAGGAAGTAACGGTCCAAAACTTAGGGTTTTAGTAGATGGGGCTCAAGTATACTATTTAGACCCAATACCTGATAATGACTATATGAATATTTCGTTAACCGAATTAAATGGGAAAGTAATTGAGGTTCAAGCAGAACGAAATAGTAGTAATTACTATAGTAGAAGACTATACTTTGGGGGAGGTTCACTTGTATGGGGCGCTGATTTAGCGGATGAAGAAGCCAGGGATGCGGCTATAGATGCAAAGAATGCAGCTAATAGCGCCAAAGCCTCAGCGGATGCTGCCCACATGGATGCTCAGAATGCGGCAAACCGCACCTGGTATAACGGGAACGAGTCTGCTTAGTGGGCTTATTGCGGAAAGGTGCGTGCACAACAGGCAAGGGATAACGCTGCAAATGCTCACACAGATGCTCAAGCAGCACGAAACTTGTTAAACGGAGCTTCGAATGGTGGTAAGTCTTTAACCGCTACTTATGATGCGGCAAATGCCGCATCCGGAGATGCAGACTATATACGTCATACGCAATTGCCAAGTATCGAAAACAAAATAGCTAATTTGGAAACCACTGTAAACAACATTAATAATGATACCATGGCCCCTATCGTAAAAGTTCAAACACTCAGCGGTGCCAGGGCTACATCTGCAAGCTCAATCCAAGGCTTAGTTACCGTTACTGATAATAGTGCCGGTCCTTACGAGTACAGAGTAAACGGTGGTTCCTGGGGTGCTCTCCCCGGAAGTGGTGAAGTTGCATTACCGGTAACACAACCCGGCATGAATGCAATAACGGTGGAGGTGCGGGACCCGTCAGGAAATGTAGGAAAGGACGCTATAACCATAAGAAAACTTTAATTAATGCCCCCGGTCAATGGCCGGGGCTTTCTTTTTTTAGGGGGTGTTAGTTATTCGCATAATAATGTTTTTACTCTTATCCATTTGTATTATCCACACCACCGGCTGCCGGGGTGAACCAGCTATTGAAACTGGAGAAGTATCAACAGAAGTTAGGAGCATTGTAACCCAGTTTTTAGATGCTGAGGAAAACGGCGATCTAACTACTGTGAATTCACTCTTAACAGGGGAAGCACTGGCCGAGGCCCAGATTAACGTTAATCGCCAGCAAATACAAAAAGAATACTTAAACATCCAGCTCAAGGAAAAAATTGAAGCACCAGACTTGGCCCAAGTATATGCCGACATCACCGTAAAATATAGCGGAACATCATTCTTTGACCGGTATGCCCTTAATTTTAGTTTAATCAAAGATAACGGGAGGTGGTTAATTTATAAGGTTGAACCGGCAGCTTTTCAGAGGCCGGAACTTTCCCCGGGGGAGATACCCCAAATCGCTCAAAAAACACTGGAAGATTACTTTTCCATGCCATATGAGCTCAAAAAGTATAATTGAACTGCAATTTTTAGCCGGCCAAGCATTAAACCTAACACCAGCATTTCAAATGAATACTTACCGTCAGAAATCCCCGGCTGCCACAAGCAAAGGGTTTGAAGTACAGGATATAAAGAGCCTGGGTTACTCTGAAGACTACTGTATTGCCAAAGTAACCTATCATGGTGGCAATAACGACGTTAGAATTACTGCAGTGGTGGATTTAGTTGATGCTGGTGGTCAATGGAAGATAATTAAGGTGGACATAATCAGCCAGGAGAGGGGGGAGAAAAGCTGACCAGGTTTTGTCTTTTAATTCTGGTGGTCATAAGTATTGCTTTCCCCTCTGTGGCCACAGCAGAGGTTATTTTAGAAGATGATTTCACAAATACTTCGCAGGTTGATATGACTAAAACCGATGCGGAAGTTGATACCGATGCCGGAGAAGTTAGACTGCCGAAGATCAAGATGCCGAACGCCATAGACATGTTAAAGTACGGGGAAGGTTATGCCGTAACGGCCAGTGATGGGGTAATTATATCTGAGTACGATGCGGCCACCGGTGCATTGCACGATACTAAAATTGATTGGTTAACAAATGCCCGGGGCCTGGCTATAAGGCAGGATAATATGAGCCTGTGGGCTATCGGAGACGATCATGTTCAGTACTGCCAGTTCTCCGGGGGAGCTTATTCTGACGATCCCGCATTAAAAAGCTCAGGATTAACCGAGGTTTTATCTGTAGATTCCATTGAGGGTACCAACCGTGCCGTGGTCCTTTCCCGCACTAACAGCGGTAAAGCGAAGATTACCAGGTACAGAGCCGGAGCATCATTAACAGTTGAGCTCGAAAAAGAACTTGATATCGGCGAACCGGTAGCACTTTCAGTGGTGGACGGCACTCCGGATGTAGTGGTAGTCACAAAAACCGGAAAACATTATCTAATGTTCGATGATGCAACCCAGAATTACATTGAAGACACGGCCAGAAAAGCCTCGGGGTATTCCAATATTGTTTCGGCCAGCGCCAATCAGGACGGTACGGCAATCCTGGAGGGTGATAAGGGGCAATACCTGCAAGATGATGATGCCGGTGGTACACAAAAGGTACTTGCGTACAGTGCCGGCCAGGTTCCCGGGGCTTTGGCCGTATCGCTCAAACCTGGCGCTTATGACCAGGCTTTTATAACTGAAACAGGGGAAGTACAGTACTTTATTTATGATGATGCAACGGACCAAATGACAAGGCTGCCGGAATTGGAAGCGACCGGATTGCAGCTAATGCAAGAATATGTACATCCGGGAGAATATCATTCCAAGGTGGTATCTACAGGTGCTGATTACGACACTGTGAAACTAACAGCCTTAACGGAGACTCCAACAGGAACCGGTATTGTTTTTTACGTCTCAACTGATTCAGGGGCTACATGGACGGAGATAACTCCAGGGCAATGGGAGGATGCCCACCTGGTAGGGAATTTGTTGTCAAGGCGGTATTAGACACGACTGATCCCTTAAAAACACCGAAAATAACGCACATAAAGCTAGAGGTTACTACTTTAGAATTAATGGACCTTGAAATTGTGGCCATAGCACTCAATGACCTCGGGCAACCTGAACCTGTTACCTCATTTCCGGCCCGAGTGAAGGCCGGAGCGGAGATAATGTTTAGAGTTACAACCAAAGGTTGTGCTGAACAAGTTAGTTCTTTATTTACTACCGGTTTGAATGTTACCTTAACCCCTGAACAACCGTTAACAACGAATGAAAATACGTGGGAAGGTTTCTTTACTGTCCCTATGGACAGTCTCGACGGTAGCAATATAGGGGTAATAATTACAGCTCGACGGGGAGATAAAGAGAAACACCTTGTAGTGGATCCCTTTATCCTTGTAGATGGAAAAGTCTATGAATCTGTTAGTTTGAAGCTGACAAGATAATTATTGCAGGGAAGGGGTGGAGGTAATCAAAAAGGTCTTGCAAACATTAAATAAACTATCATTCTTAAAAGATAAATGTCTTCGCAATCATCACAGAAACGTTTATCAATACAGTCTTACTATAGCCTCACTAGTGGATTTACCCAAAAGATCACATAAAACGATTCAACAAGCGGCATTGCTTCATGATATCGGTAAGATTGGTATCCCTAACCGGATATTGTTTAAGCCCGCAAATTTAACTTATGCTGAATGGCAGATAATGATGCTGCACCCGGTAACCGGTGCAGAATTATTATCTGCTGATTTATTTGGTAATGATGTTGTTGAGGCCGTGCGTCATCATCATGAGCGCTGGGACGGCACAGGATATCCCGACAGGTTGGCTGGGGAAAATATTCCTCTTCCTGCCAGAGTTATAGCTGTCGCGGATGCTTATGATGCTATGACTGTGAACAGACCATATAAGAAAATGTTAACTAAAAGACAAGCTTTAGAAGAAATAGCTCGTTGTGCCGGCACTCAGTTTGATCCTGAGTTGGCCGGTATTTTTGTCTCGTTAATGATGGACCCAAAATATAGTGAAGACCAGTATGGAAAACAGTCTTTTACTATTGGTTAATAAAAAATCACGAAAGGTGGAAGATAATATGACGACGATTCCAGATACACAAGTATGTCAGTTTCCTCAAAAGAAAAATGTAGTAGCGGTAGATGTGGGATATGGTTTCACCAAGGCAGTTTCAGGTAGTGGCAAAAGAATATGTTTCCCTTCGGTAATCAGCCCGGCCAGGGATCTGCCCCTGGCCGAACTTGCGGATAACAGTACCGGGCACAAGGTTAAAATTTGTAAGGAAGGCGGCCAAGAAGAGGAGTATTTCGTGGGAGAGTTAGCAATGCAAGAAGGACATTCTGTACACTTCACTTTGGATGACGTAAAACATAAACATCCGGCCCATGATATTGTGCTTCTTACAGCAGCAGCTCTTCTAGAACCCGAATCAATCAATAAGCTGGTTGTAGGGCTTCCAGTTGATTATTACCGGGAACAAGGTAAAAGTCTGAAAAGCCATCTTCAAAATTTAAGCGCTACAGTTTCAGTAGATGGCAAGCCTGAAGTATTATTAAGCTTTGAAGAAATACATGTATATCCGCAGGGAGCAGGTGCACTTCTCACCGTGTCAGACTTGCCTGGAGGCGGCATAGCTGCTCTGGTGGACGTTGGGCACAAAACCACAGACTGTGTTGCTATTGAAATAAAGAATGGAAGCAGTAGGCCGGTCCAATCCATGTGTGTCAGTGTGGAGGCCGGTATTTTACATGTCCATAAAGCTGTGTCCGAGGAATTCTTAAAGCGCACCGGCATACGCCTTCCTGCTAATTACACGGAACAGGTAATGCGCGATGGCCAAATATGGTTCAGAGGTGAGAAGGTAGATCTGGGCCAGACACTAAAAGAAAAACGCCGTGTAGTTGCTAGGGCTATTGTGGATGGGGTAATGGCTTCCTGGGGTGACCGCGCGGATTTCGTGCGTCAGGTTTACCTGGCAGGTGGCGGTGTCTTAGAACTGCCGGAACTTTCAGATATGCTTAAGGGATCATCCATTGTCCCGGATGCACAGTTTGCCAATGCCCTGGGGTTTCTAAAGTTTGGTGTAGGTTAATTTTACTGGCGGAATACACAGATATTTTGCTTTATCTATCAAACATAAGAAATTTTATGTGATGGTAATGTGTAAGTTTTAAACAATTAAGACCCTTTTCCTAAAATATAGAGACTATTGACCTATTTAAAGTATTTAAAAAACGAGCTAACATTATGCCAGTAAATGGTGTAATCACTTCATTAAAAAACATTAATGAAAAATCATTAAATAGATTGTCAAATAACTATGGTTCGAGGTAATTTATGGATAATAATACGTATCAATGTTGCTTTTGTGACAAAAAAATCACATCAGATGTTACTGAACTAGTTGTAGTTGCAAATTGGGACAAAGATAAAAGTACTCAACAAGAACAACAGATGTTCTGTCATATGGAATGTCTTAAAAAAGCAGTATCAAGTAAATTCCCTCTATATATAGCTGATTTAGTGGAGTAAGAGGTGTATTCTTTCCTAGGAAGAAATGTTACAAAATCTTCCTAGGATTTTTGTTTTTAGGGGGGGGCGAAAAAAGCAATTATTAATCAAAAATAAAGATAGCCTGAGTAAGCCCAATTTCAGCTTCGACGCCAATGGGAACCGGACAGCTATGTAAAGTGAAAGATATTCTGTTAACATTTGAATACAATGATGTTGATGAAAACCTTGAAATACATGCAAATAAACAAGGACTGAAATTCCCGAAAAGGCAAATCGAAAAACTTGAAGTGAATAATACCAATTTCCATTTAATTACATCTAGTTGGGGTGGGGATGAATTGTCAGAAGAAAAGCAAGGAGAAAATAACAAACTCATAAATCATGTAAAGATTTTTCATTGGGAGTAGTTATAAAATGCCAACAGTTTATGATTTATTAGAAGTAATTGAGTCTCAAATAAAGGCTTTTGGATATACAATAGACGAAATTGGTCACATACCCCCTATGTTAGGAAAAAATTTAAATAATATGTATGTGAAAGAGCCTTAAGAGGTCTTACCTTCTTGTGGCTCTTTTTGCAGCCTGCCAGGATTATTAACCATTTTATCTTTCATTTGGTACTAAGCTGTAATACAGGACAAAAGCAGACACTGCAAGGTTTAAGCGTGAATTGGATTTAAAAATGTAATACAGCATCAAAATAGCGTTTTTTTATGTATTACATTTACAACTTAAAACCGGTTTAAAGTCAACGGGCAGTAAAGGTTCCCCGGTAATACTAATTAATATTTTCTTGTATTACACGAAGGGTGGTGAAAAGCACGTGAAGTCAGGTAGGAGTAAGGATAAAGGCTGTAATACAAGGATGTTGCCACTCAGACTTCCATTTGACCACCCGATTTTTTCATACCCCGATGGAGAGCGAAGCAGGGTGGCCAGGGAATGGTTAGAGCAAGGTCGGAAGATGACAGAGAACATGGAGGAAATAAAGCGCGATATAGCTTGCATTAAAGAGAATTTGAGCAAGGGAGGGCAGGGTGAACAATCAAACATAGTAAAAGAGCAAAGTGATAGCACGGAAAAGCAGAAAAACACAATTAATCCGGCAGTATTTTTAAATATTTAGCCAACAATATGGACAAAGGAGGTAAAGCACCATGCTGGTTTATTTAGCGCACCCGGTGGCTTCAGACCCAGTCGGCAATTACCAAAAAGCCAAGCGAATAGCCAGGGAAATAGTGAACCGGTACCCCGAAGTGGTGCCGGTTTCGCCTGTGTTGAATTTTTGTTATTTTCACGAGCCCGAAGAAAGGGAAAACATCATGAGGTACTGTTTCCGGCTTTTAACTAAGTGTGAAGAACTCTGGCTTACAGGACAGTGGTGGAATTCTACTGGGTGCCTCCAGGAAAAGCAGGTCGCCGAGGAATCCGGTATTCCGGTATGGATATACAATCTGCCACCCGTGATAGGTGCCAGCTGCATGGAACAGTCTATAAAGTCTGGTCAAAACAGTGCGCCGATCAGACTGGCCTTGGAAGATTAGATATAATCCAGTCACAATTGGCGGGGAGGTGACGATTACGCCTTCGGACAGCGGGTACCAGCATAAAACGTTGATTATAAAGGACCCCACTTTGCGCAAAGGTTTTACAACCATACCAAATGCTGTTATGTTCGCAAAGGGATTGAGTATGTCAGCCAAGTACTTGTATGGTCTTTTATTATTATTTGCCTGGCAGGAGTGTGAATGCTTTCCCGGCCAGGAGAAGCTTTCGGAAGCCGCTAACTGTACGGACCGCACTGTAAGAAAGTACTTGGAGGAACTCAGAAAATATGGTTTGATATCCTGGGTCCAGAGGGGCTTAAATCAAACCAATGTTTATTATATACATGATTTGGCGCAGGTAAAGTGGCCGGAGCCCTTGGGACGCAAGGACCGGAAAGAGCGTTCCGGTCCGGACCGGAAAGGATTTTCCGATCAAGAACGGAAAGAGCATTCCGGTCAAGAGCGGAAAGGATTTTCCGACAAAGAAGACTCAGTAGAAAAAGACTCAGTTAATAATAGTTGTATTACCTTTACAGGTAATACAACGGAGCAAAGCTCCGTGGAAGCAGGTCGAAATCAATTACCTTCAGCCAAAGATCTGATAACCGAGCTGACAGGAGAATACCGAAGCACAGGTGCGGTTCCTAGAAATGGGGACTTTGCTTTTATCGGGGGCCTTTATAATCGACATGGCTATGAGAAGGTGCTGGAGGGTATTCATGAATTGAGTATGGCTATGGCCGCCGAAGAAATATCCAAGCCGTTGCTTTACCTCAAAAGCATTGTTGAAAGAGTAGGAAGTAGACGCGGCTTAAAAACTACTGAGACGAAACTAGAAAAAGACGAGCAAAAGGAATTTTTCCGGTCACTCTATATGGGTTAGAACCCTCAAAGCTTTTATCGAAAGGGGAGGTTGTTTTGCTGCAGTTTACACTCAGGCGCAAGAAAAGTACTGCCAACACCGTTTGTTTCAGGGACTATAGGGACAGGATAGGCAAGGTTTATATACCCAACGAACTGGTTGAAGAATTGGGTATTAACAGGGAAATCGTTGTTGAGATCGCTGAGCCGTCCAGGGCCTTGCCTGGCGGCAAAGGTTACACTTCGCGGTTCTACAGGTGCCGGGAAACGCTTAAGAAAATCCGGTACGACGAAGAAACGGACGTAATTAAAGCGGTGTATGTTTGCAAGCGGTTGGCACAGGATGAAGAGCTGGGAGACGAAATAGTTGTACGTATATTACCTGTTACAGACCCTGCCGAAAACCATAAAGCCGGGGCTGTTGTTTAATTTGGGGCGGGCCGGCCGTGTTGGTAAGATAGATTGTGCGGGCGGCCCAAGCATTTCTCCTGATTTTAATTTTCCAAAGGTGGCTTGTACAGTAATGACTGTCTGAGAAAGACATTTTCTTACAGTTTGAACGAAATATTTAGATGCTAAACGGCTGTCAACATTTGCATATTATGTAACATTTTACGCGGGATTTCTCTCGCGTTTCTTAATGCAGGATAAGGCGCGGTTCCCCGCGCGGTGCTACACATGCCCGGCAGTGCCGGGCAGAATGATAATTAAGAGGTGCTATAGGCGGTTCTGATTGAAAGTTTGAGCACCTTTTCCGGTTCTCTATTTCGGCTAAAGCTAGATACATCAAGGGTAAAGTGAGGTGCTATATGAGCTCATTACCAAAAAAGAGATTGAAACCACTAACTGTACGGTTTGATGAAGACACATATAATATGCTTCAAGTTTTAGCTGAACAACGTGGTGAGCCAATGGCAGTTATAGCTCGAAGAATTATCGAGGAGGATCTTTTAAAGCAGCGGGCTGTGGACAGTTTGGATGTTATTAATTCAGCCATCAGAAAGACAATACGCGCAGAATTAAAACTGGTTGAAGACCGCATGGCAAAATTATCGGCCAAGTCGGCTATAGCGGGGGCGACGGGGATGTACTTAAATTATTTCGTTATCCAACAGGCGTTAGGGTCGAAACTCTCTAAAAGTGCCCGGGAGGTTTATGACACAGCCAGGGTAAAAGCGGTTGCTTATCTTAAAGAGCCTGAATCAGGGGATGAGTAGTAAATGCCACCTTTTGTCATGAAAATTAAATTTTATAAGCCTGGGAATAACACCCGCGATAAAAACGCTGCGCATATAAATTACATCGCCACCAGGCCAGGTGCTGACAGGGGTGAACCCGAGGTAGGGGACCGCGATCCGGATGCAGGTAGGGATGGATTAGATCCGGCCGGTCATGTTAAATATGCGGCTGAACGTCCCGGGAGTCATGGCTTGTTCGGGCCGGACGAGAAGACACCGGGATTGAAAGTTATACAAGATGAATTGCAGCAGCATGACGGTATTGTCTGGCGGGCTGTTCTCTCACTTAGGGAAGATACGGCCAAAAGGTTAGGTTTTGTCAGCCGTGAGAGTTGGGAAAGTGCCCTGCGCGCCGGGATGCCTGAGGCGGCCCGGGCCATGGGTATTTCAGAAAATAATTTGCGGTGGGTGGGCGCTTTCCATGCTGAGGCTGGGCACCCGCATGTTCACCTGGTGATATGGGAGCGTGAACCCAAGAGAACCCGAGGAGTGATTAGTAACGGGGAAAGGAAAGAGGTGCGCAAAGCCTTTATGCGTCCTATTTATGCCGCGGAGCGGAGCCGCCTAGGTGCAGAAAAATCCGCAATCAGGGATATGATAAGGGATGTTACCAGGGGCGAAATGTTTTTGGAGCGTGATTGGGCTGGCCAGGTAAAAAAAGCCCGGCACGAGGTCAGAATTTTGGAAGGGGATCCGCCCGGTGTAGCTCCCGGGTTATATGATTCGGACAGAGAAGAGCTGGCACGGAGGTTGGAAGGTTTAGCTAAAATAATGCCCGGTAAGGGCAGGATAGCATTAAAGTACATGCCGGAAGATGTTAAAGCCGAAGCCAGGGAGATATCTGATTGGATACTGGGCAAGCCAGGATTTGTTACGTCTGTATCCAGGCATAAGGAGATTGCCCGGGAGTTGGCCAGTCATTACACTTCGCGGGATGAGAGTTTGAGTCAGGCTGAGCAAAATGTATATGATGATCTTAGAGACCGTGTGGCGCAGCTTGTATTAAAAAATGCGGCACAGGCTCAGGGAAGAGATCGGTATAAGTCAGCAGGCAGAGATTATTCCTTTAAATTGGCGGCCGGGAGTCTTTGGCGTAACGCCTGGCAGGGTATTGAGAGAGCGCGTTCCCGGGAAGAGGCACGTGGCGAGATGGAAAAGCGGGCGCAGGAGCAAAAGCGGATGAATCGGAGGAAAAACGAAAAGGGGCAAGAGCAGGAAAGATAGTATTTTGTGTAAATGCACAGTATCCACCGACGATAATAAATCGCGAAATTTTTCTGGAATTAAATATGGGGTGTTTGATTTGGAAAAGGTTGATTGGGAAAATGCAATAAATATTCGCAGGTCTACACGAAGCTTTCAAATCCGTTCACTTGAGATGGAAACAATGGACAGGCTTCAAAGTTTTGTTAATGATATGCGGACGCCTTTTAAGCATGATGTTACAATACGCATATTTAAAGCCAACCCTAATAAGAAACTCTATACTGCTTTTACCGCTCCTCCTGACGGGGCAGCTTTTCTATCAAAAACTGACGCTTGCTCCATATCTGCAACTGGTTTTGTGGGAGAAATGTTTGTATTGTACGCAACAAGTTTAGGAATTGCTACCTGTTGGTATGGACATTATACACTGGCTGAGCTGGAGCAAATTATGCCGCATTTAGGAGTATATGCTCAATTATCAACGAATCCAAAATGGGGATACGGAAAAGGCATGGTGCAGGGCAAAAGAGCAATTTGTATCACTCCTCTCGGTTATTGGCGGAGAGAGGGCGTTAGGGTTTTTGATAGGATGCAAGAATCCCTTATAAGCTTTAAGCGGAAACCTGTCAAAGAATTATTCGAGGGTAATATTGACGTGGATAAACTCCCACCAGAAATTTTTTATGGCTTTGATCTAGCTCGTAAAGCTCCTTCGGCTGCAAACAGTCAACACTGGCGTTTTACTGTATCACCTGACCTTAAAAAAATTTCCATAGCAATGCCTGTTGGGTACAAACATGTTAAATGGGAACACCCTGATGTAGACATAGGGATTTGCGCCTGTCACTTTTGGTTAGGGCTTACCTCAAAAGGTGTGAGCTGTGATGTTTCATTAACGGAAGAAAAAGGACGTGCAGTATGGTATTTTAAGCTTGAATAATATATGGCGTTATAAAGATGATGTCAGTAGGGATTGTCTAAAATGTTGCAGCAAGCCGTATTAGGAGGTGCTACGGGCATTGTTAATACTAAGCTGAAATGACTGACTTTAGAATGAACTACTTGTTTTCTTTATAAGGAGGTCCGGCTAATCCAAGAGGAAAACCCACAGCAATAGCAGTTCCAATACCGGTTTTAGAAATATTTACTGGTGGAAATAACAAATCAATGCTTAACAGTATCGTTAGGATAGTAAAAGCTGCGACAAATCCTATAGTTAATCTTTTTTTCTTAGGTATGACCGGTCTTAATTTATATCCGATAAAAACTGCTAAGGGAGCAATAATTAAACTAAACAAGATAGGTTCTAGGTAACTCAATAAAAAACACCTCTTTAGATTGTTGGGTATAAAACTATTTTATGTTCTTTGAAGAAACCGTACAAGCAATTTATGAATGTAATACAGCAAAGAAAATGTGAAACAGGTTAGCTAGTTTATTGTGCATATCCCCAAAATAATACTGACAAAATCTTGACCAGGGTATTTTACCTGGTTTTTTTGTTGGCAATTTATTTTTATTTGGAGGTGGTTATTAGTTGTTTGTTGGGAAGAGGATATTGAATTTTGGGAAGTTGACCAGGGGCATGAAATTTAGGCTGATTCTTTTTATTGCGTTGCTATTAGTTAATGTGTTTATCTTGCCCTTACTACTGCAGTTCCCATGGTATGTCAAGGAGCAAGGTATTCACGAAGGGTTGAATAATTGGAAACGGCTTATATCCCAAAAGCCTTTTGCCGGGCCGGCTGTGTTGTTAAAAGAAGAACAGACTCGAACAGTCTGGTATTACTTTCAGCCTATGGTTGCGGCCGCAGTTATCGGTATATTTACCCAATATAGTTTAACGCGGCGTAAGAGAGCCAACAAAGATATCGGCGGACCCGATTCAGTGGGCCAGGGGCAGTTTGGGACTGCGCGCTGGCAGACGGAAAAGGAGGTGGAAAAAAACTTTTTCTTGTGGAACACAGGTAAAGAATTACCGAGAGGCGGAGTTGTTTTGGGGGCGCGCCGGCACGGCAGCAAGTTTATGAGTTGGCTGGATACTGATGATACCCATACCCTTTTAATTGGGGCAACGCGCTCGGGTAAGTCCCGCCGGGTAATTACTCCGTCTATTCGGGCCATTGCCCGGGCCGGGGAAAGCATGATTATTCCTGACCCTAAAAAAGAGCTTTACACAGTGAACGCAGGTCTGCTGCAAGAACAAGGTTACAACGTGGTGCTGCTTGACTTCCAGGATCCGGCCGAAAGTAACCGGTGGAACCTGTTAAATCAGGTTATGGCACGCCTTCAAATCAATGATGCCGCAGGAGCGGCTAAGGCGGCCAAACAAGTGGCGCACATGCTGACTTACCAGTTCCAGCGGCCGGAAGAATACAAGGGGGACAAAGTATGGCCACAGTCTCAAAAAAGTCTAACCACAGCACTTGCTCTAGCTGTGTGTATGGAGGCACCGGCTCCGGCCCGGCACATGGGCAGTGTTTACCGCACACTAACGGCTCTGGGTAAAAACGGTGGGCAGGAATTGGACGAGTTTTTTGATCGTCTGGATGATAATCACCCGGCCAAGATTGCTTACGGTGTGGCGGCCATGGCGGCAAGCAGACTTCGTAACGGAATCTTTACCGGCGCTGCTTCACAGTTGGAGTTATGGACTGACCCGGGAGTTTGCTGGCTTACGTCTGAACAGGATCATGAACTTTCTGCTCCCGGCAGGGAAAAGACGGCAGTTTTCGTGGTGGTGCCGGATGAGGACAGTAGCTTGCACGTGCTGGCTGCTCTGTATATAGCGCAGACATACCAGGCTCTCTCGGAGCTGGCAAGAGTAAACGGTGGGCGGCTGGATAAAAGGGTTCACTTTCTTTTGGAGGAGTTCGGTAATCTGCCGCCTGTGCCTGATTTCGCTGAGAAAATTACACTGGCCGGCGGCCGGGGAATGAAGTTTTTGTTAGCGGTGCAGGGGCTGGATCAAATTAAAAAGCGTTATAAAGATGACGCGCTAACCATATCCGGCAACTGTAACAACTGGATATATCTCTCTACGGCTGATTATGAGACGGCTAGATTATTAAGTGAGAAAACCGGTAAATATACTCAGCAGACCGAAAGTATGTCGGCGCAGGTTAAAAAGGTGGATCATTCCCAAGGTGTTACTTACGGGCTGGCGGGCCGCTCCTTGCTTCTGCCCGATGAGGTTCTACGGTGGCCCGTGGGCCAATCACTTGTGTTTCAAGGGCGCAATAATCCGGCAAAGCTGCCGCTGCCGGACTTAAGTGAATGGCCGGAGCAGGCATCAAGTACTCTTAAGGCGCAGGCAAATATTAATCAGAGGAGGGTGATAGTTCAGCCTGAAACCTGGGTGCCCGGGCATGAGCAGGTACCGGGGAAGGCAGTTAATGACACAGCTTTAGATAATGATATAGAACCTGTAGATATATTAAGTGAGTTGTAATCAGTTAGTTAAGAGGAGGACAAAAAAGCATGAAAAGAGTTGGAAAAAAGGTTTTAACGAGTTCCGTGTTTATTATTAGTATTCTTGTTTTTTCA
Organism: Bacillota bacterium; assembly: GCA_009711705.1. Classification (GTDB taxonomy): domain Bacteria; phylum Bacillota; class Desulfotomaculia; order Desulfotomaculales; family VENG01; genus VENG01. The sequence continues at coordinate 74,220 of VENG01000029.1, read as the reverse complement.
TCCCCTGCTGCCGCGGCGCCAGGAGATCCGCAGTTTGTTAGCGGCTTTAAAGAGCTGCTGAATGATGTTACAAGTTGGATTTTAGGATTGATTCCTGTTGCGGCCGGGGCAAAAATAGGTTACCACGGGCTGATGAAAAATATGAGCCAGGAGGATGAGCCGCATCATGTAACGGTTCATAACAGAGGTATTAAAAACGCTTTAGTGGGTGGCGCGATAGGTGTGAGCGCCACCCTTATTGTTAAAGTCTTTCTAGCTTATTTCCAGTAATTCGTAAGCCCGTTTGCCGGTTTTTAATACCGGCCGTGGTTGGGAGGTGACTTATAGGTGGAAGTGATTTATAACCTTATCACAGGGGCCATTGTTGAATTCTTTGCCGGTATTGGTGATTCCATGCTCGACATGGCCATGATACAGGTCACAAAGATAATGGAAATGGCCATGGATATATTGAACAATCCATTGGTGCAGAACGCAATTCAGTTGTCTCAAATTGTTGCCGGGAGCCTTTTGGCGGTGGCGCTGGCGGTTGAGTGCTTGCGTTCGTATATTCTGTACCAGCATGGTGAGCCCACTGCGGATATCGGGCGCATGTTAACCAGGGTTTTTATCGCAGCAGCGGCGGTTTGCAGTACTCCCTGGCTGGCCAAGCTTGTTTACCAGCTGGGCTTTAGCCTTGCTAATGAATTAGGTACTATTTCGTCCTACCAGGTGGAAGAGGTTTTTGAGGGCGTGAGTCTAGGTTCGGCCGCGGGCATGCCGGTAACTCTTGTAATCATGACTCTGGTGGTATTAGTTTTGTGGTTTTTAATCTTGATTCAATCAGCCATACGCGGGGTGGAACTCGGAGCTATTTCCGTGGTCGGGCCGGTCATGTCTGTGGGATTATTGAAGTCTGATGAGGGTGTCTTTGCCACCTGGTGGCGGGAACTGGTTATCTTGAGTATGACCCAGGCGCTTCAGGTTTTATTGATCAAGGGATTTTTAGCCCAGGGGGTTAACATGGCCAGTAGTGGGACCGGTCCCTATTTTGCCATTGCTTGGCTCTGGGTAACTTTTAAAACTCCGAGTTTTCTGCGCCAGTTTGCTTATCATACCGGTATTGGAAGTGCGGCCGGAGGTGTTACAAGAATGGATCTGGTGCGTAAAATGCTGACGAGGGGGGCTTAGTATGTATTTAATTCCGCGTAACGTGGTTACCAAATTTCAAATCTTTCCCGGGTTTGGGTGGTTTGAGCTGGGCACAGTTTTGTCCGGTGCCGCCATTGGAGGTGCTTTATTTGGTATTGCCAGTTTGCTCATAGATTCAATGCTAATATTTATACTTTTGGTCATTCCGCCAGGACTTGCCTTTACTGTGACTAAGCCCGGGCCGGACGGGCTTAGTTTTTATGAGTTGATCAGGCGAAAGCGCCGCTGGGAAGGCAGACAGCGGCGTTACCTGTATAGGAGGGGTGCTTGTTGAATGTTCCTATCTTAAAAAGGTTAAGAGTAAACAAAAATAAAAGTGACGTTAAAGAGGTGGCGTCTAAAGCGAAAAAAACTTCGGTACAGCAGTGGCTACCCCTTAAAGATGTTGCCGGGGATGTTATTCACCGAAAAGACGGGACTGTGGTGGCGGTATTACGCGTGCTGCCCTACAATTTTGGTCTAAAGTCAAAGAGCGAAAAAAAGCGCACAATAAGTGCGGTTCATGAGGCGCTCAATGGACAGAGAGAGCCACTGCAGATTCTCTGCCAGGGACGTCCGGTGGATCTGGACAAATACCTACGGTATTTGGAGAGTTTGACCAGGGACCGGGGTGCAGTTGATAACCCGTTCAGGAGGCGTCTGCTGCAGAAATATTTGAAATATGTTTCTGATGTTGCAGCTGGTGGTGAGGCCCTGGAACGCCGGTATTATATTCTTGTACCTCAGGCAGAGGGTGGGCATTCCCGCGAGGAGGTGATCCAGCGGGCATTTGAACTAAAAGGCAAACTGGAAGGTGCGGGGCTTACCGTGGATGTCTGTAATGAGCAGGAGATTATTGATCTCCTGTTTTGTTTTACCCACCCGGTCCAGGCTGCCTTTGAGCGGCCGCCTGATGTAATGCCCAAAATTACGACTCAGACTTAATTTGACTTTGGGGAGGTAAATTAAGATGTCTAAGAAAGAAACAGCACGTGAAATGCGGTCAGGCATAATGGACAGCCTGGCACCGCAGGCACTGGAGTTTAATGCCAGAGACATTGTTTTTGGCGATCAGCTGGGGCGGGTAATCATAATAACCAGTTACCCGCCCAGGGCGGGACATGCCTGGATGTCCCGCATTTCCGGCATGCCCGGGGTAACCTGTTCTATACATGTTACTCCAACTGAGCCCACAGAGTTAATCAATAATATCAACAAGTCAATTGGAGAATTGGTTGCGAGGTTGGAGCAGGGCGGTAACGCCCTCATCATGCAGCGGGCCGAGCAGGATTTAGAAGACGGGCGCAAATTGCTTAAAAAAATTGACCAGGAACAGCAGCAGGTTTTCTATATGACAGCGGTTTTGCTTATCCTGGCCCCTGATAAAGAATTATTGGACAGGCGGTCACGGTCCGTTGAGGCCGCTCTTGCGGCTGCGGGCATGCGAGGCCGAACGGCCGTTTTTAGGCAGGAGGACGGCCTTAAAGCAGTTGGTCCTTGGGCGATACTGCCCAACGAAATATCGGATGCCGGAAAGAGAAACATGCCTTCCGAAACGGTGGCTGCTACCTTTCCCTTTACCGCCGGCGGAATTAATGACGGGAGCGGCATTGTTCTGGGCAGGGATCGGGACGGTGGGCTGATTTTGCTGGATATATGGAAGAGGGGAGGAGATCGGACTAATTCTAACTGGACTGTGCTTGCCAAGCCCGGGGCCGGTAAATCCTTTGCGGTAAAAATGATGCTGCTGCGGGAGCTGGCCCAAGGAGCCCGGGTGATAATAATTGACCCGGAGCGAGAGTACAGGGAAATGTGTAGGCAGCTCGGCGGGGCTTGGATCAATTGCGCCGGTGGCCAAGGGCGGATAAACCCGCTGCAGGTGCGGGCGGTGCCGGTCGGCGATGAGAATGAGGAAGAAGAAGTTAAAAAGGCAGAAGCTGTTCAAGGTCCCCTGGCTTTGCATCTTCAAACCCTTCGGACTTTTTTTTCGCTTTATCTGCGTGACCTTTCGGATATAGAAAAAGCGGCTTTGGAAGATGCACTGGTTGAAATATATAAAGAGGCTGGTATCGACTGGAACACTGATCCGAGTTCCGTGCCTGGGGACGGGTGGCCCACGACCAAAGAATTGTATGATTATATCATTGCAAAAGCAGAGGTAAGTCCCGGCAGCTGGGAGCGGCTGGGAGTTTTGCTGCGCCGGGCGGCACAGGGCGCCGACTCTTCATTATGGGCTGGTTTTACCAAGGCCAAAGCGGATTCTGATTTGATTGTCCTGGATGTGCACGAGCTGCAGAATGCCGATGAGGCGGTAAGAAGGGCTCAGTATTTTAATGTGCTCTCTTACGCCTGGCACCAGGTGGAAAGGGACCGGCAGGAAAGGACCATTCTGGTGGTGGACGAGGCCTGGCTATTGGTGGACCCGCAAACTCCCCAGGCCATTGCTTTCCTGCGGGACACTTCCAAGCGCATCCGTAAATACATGGGAGGCCTGTTTGTGATCAGTCAGAATGTTGTGGACTTCCTGGACCCGGCGGTGGCCAGGTATGGGCAGGCACTTTTGGACAACCCATGCTATAAGCTTTTGCTTGCACAGGGTGAAAAGGATTCGGAAGCGTTATCCAAACTAATGAACTTATCCGAGGCGGAACAGGAATTACTCTTCAGCGCCAAGCGGGGCGAGGGACTTTTAGTGGCCGGTGCGCAGCGCATTCAGGCTAGAATCGAGGCGGCCCCGTATGAGCTTCCTTTGCTTGCGGGCGGTGGTGCTTAATGGCCCCACCGGCAGCGGGTCTTTTAGCAAAGGCCTTAGCCAAATCCTTTCTTTCCGCGGTGGTGCCGGAGCCGAAAGAGGTAATTAAGGGTTTTTTAGTGGTTATCGCCACCCTGGCGCTTGTTGTAATATTTTTCGCCGGCCCCATTGCTGTTTACAAGCATGTGCCCATAGCCTCACCTGACCGGGTGCAATTGTATATTGAGGCAGCAAAGTCAGTAACCGAGAGCACGGACTCACCCTGTGACGGCGGGGTTGAGTTGATTGATTGGCAGCAAATGATTGCCATCGATGCTGTTCGCCTCAAACAAGAATTCGAGAATGTTACTAAAAGCAGGACTGAATCTCTGGCTGAAAGCTTTATTGAGCAGGATGGAACGTGAACCCACTGCGTTGGAAGTGGGGAGGATAGAACCTGAACCACTTACCCGGTTTTCAGGCTGAAAACCTTACCGGAAGTTTGCGATGAACTGAGTGTAGACTTGAAAGAAGTTGAGAAATTTTTAATTGCCGACCTGAGTTTTATTTTAAACACGGGAACCAGCGTACCTCCCGGATGGAGGCCGGAAGAGTCCGGCATCTGGAAATGGCCTTTACCCGGCAGCTATACGATTACGTCCGGATTCGGCTCGCGTGTGGACCCGGTGGAGGGAAGAAATGCTTTTCATCACGGGCTGGACATTAGTGCTGCGATGGGCGCGCCTGTTCTTGCCGCCAGGGATGGAGAAGTTATATTTGCCGGGAAAAAGGGCAATTACGGAAATGTTATTTTTGTTGACCACGGAAGGGGTATCCAGACAAGGTATGCCCATCTGTCCCGGATTGCCGTCGAGCCCGGGCAGCAGGTGAACGCTGGCGGGGTTATCGGTTACGCCGGCAATACGGGAAAAAGTACCGGCCCCCACCTGCATCTTGAAATTCGTGTGAACGGACGGGTGCGAAATCCGGTTAATTTTTATGGGGGTGTTGATTAACGTACAAGTGCTGGCCTAAAAATCAGGAAGGAGGATTGATAAATTGATATGTATGCTATAATTGTTGCCCCTTCAAGGGAAGAACAGGTGCAGGCTGTGGTGCAAAAGCTGGGAGACATAGTGTTTTTAGAGTCGGAAAAGATGGATAGCAGCGGCATTAAAAGCGCGTTTCACTCGCTGTCCAGGGTTATGGCTGACACACTGATATTGGATGTTGACGCCGCGCCGGGGAAGGATTTGGTGGATGCTGTAAAGGGGTACCGCATTGCCAGGCCGCAAACGCGAATTGTACTGCTTGCCCCGGGCAGGGAGCCGGGGGATGATACGATAGCCCGCCTGGTCGGGCTGGGGATCTATGATATTAAATCGGGCAATGAAGAGTCTGACTGGGCGCAGTTGCTAGATGAAATACTGCAGACGCCGCCGGCCACCTTTGCGGCTGCGGCAAGGTGGCATATGTCTTATGACCGGGAGCCAAAGAATGAGCAGCTTGTCATAGAGCGGCACCCTATTGGTACCGTGACGATCTCCGTTGCCGGGGCTGCTCAGGGGATAGGTTGTACTCATACCGCTCTGGCCATTGCTTCACATGTAGCGTCAAAAAATATAAAAGTTGCGTTGTTGGAGTTTTGTCAAAGGCCGTCACTCCATTACCTGGCCAATGTATTAAATGTGCGCGGGGATGAGACGCCGGGGAAATACAGAATGGGGAACCTTCATATTTTCCCGATTGGTCCCGATGTTGGCCCAGAAGAATTGGAACGGACATATTACCAGAAGCAGCAGCAAGTGTATGGAAAATATGAATACGTTGTGGTGGATCTCGGTGAACTTAACCGGTCAAAACTGTCGGATTTCTCACGGTCGAGCCTGGCGGTTACTGTTGCCTCCGGAGCGCCGTGGCGTTGGCTTGATTTGTTATCCGTTCTATCGCTTTGTGGAGAGGAAGACAATGTCAGTTTTGTTTTCGCCGCACCTTCGGAGAAGAATTTTAAAAGACTGATTAAAGAGGCGGGTATTGAGACTGCTTGCCTACTTCCGTATATCCCTGATCCGTTGAGGCCGGCTGAGGCCGACGAGATCTTGCAAAAACTTCTTGCCGGAATTCTTCCTGATAACATTGGGAGAAAGGGTTTGTCTTTTAAGCTTTTTAAAAGGTGACATTTAGAGTATCCCGTTAGTTATTCAAATAAATGAATGGAGGTATCATTTTAATGCAGGTATCCAAAATGTTTATACGCCCGGAAGGTTTCAAGTCCGCTGCTGAGGCCGGCGGACTTGATGTTTTATACACAGCATGGGAGCGGGGTATGGTTATCGAAGCAGAAGTGCTGCGCGTTACGGAAGTTGGTGACGAACTGTGTTGGGAATTGGAGCTGGACGGTGCCAGGGGGCTGGTACCTTTTATAGAATCAGGCCTGGATTTTCCCCGGCAGATGGACCAGTTTACCGGCACACAAGTCTTTGTCAAAGTAAAGGGAATTGATAGAGAGTCAGGCCTGGCGGCACTGTCAAGAAAAGATGCCCTGGCTGAGATGCGTAAAGCTGTAATGGAGAGGCTTGTGCCGGGGCAGGTTGTGGATGCGGTCGTCCGGGGTGTGGGCAAGAATAAAGTTTACCTGGATGTGGGCGGTGGTGTAATAGGCGAAATGCCCCGCCGTGTGGCCACTCTTTCCCAGATACCTCGGTCGCTGCGCATAGTTTTCAGCCTAGGGCAGCAGCTGCGGGTTAAAGTAATGGAAATTGACTCGGAGCAGGACAAGATTTTTGTTTCGCGCACTGACCTTCTGCCGGATCCATGGGACAGTATAGATTTTAAACGGCGGGACAGAATTTCGGGTACGGTTGTAAGGGTGCATGAGGATAAGGCTTTTGTGGAGTTTAAGGAAGGTATAGTTGCCCTGGCTAACTTTTCTTTGTTGGACAATATTAGCCCGGGGGATCGGGTACGCGGTGTGGTGACGAAGTTTGATAGGGAAAATAAATTGCTGCGCTTAAAGTTGACCGACCGGCTGGCTTAAGGGATGCTACAAAGTGGAGATAAATCAATTTGGATAGGTGGTGGTAAGATGAGGGACAGCCCGTTTGCTTATTTTGACGAAACTGCCCCGGGACCTATTAATCAAGCCCGGGGCAAAATATTGAATTTAAGCCCCCGGGCACTTGTGGTTTTAGAATTGCTGCGCGCGTCCGGTGCGGCACTGACAACCAGTATGTTGGCATGGTATTTGGGGTGTAAAAAACAAGCTATGCAAAGGAATATGTATTCTTTACAGCGGGCCGGTCTTGCCTATCTGCTGGACTGCTTCAGAGATGGCCATTCAGTTCGGGTTTGGCTGGCTTCTACAATTCCTGTACCTAGCACGAGGGAATCTGCGCGCCTGGCTGCACTGGGATTGCTATATTTGCGTCTGCGCAGTGAACATGAGAAATTAGGTTGGGAAACACTGCCGGGTGCACTTGCGCGTATGGTAATCAATAAGGAGCACTTGGTTGAGCCGGTGCGACGGGGGGAGAAACCAAACGGGAAGGCTACTCTCCTCGTGCACCCGACCATGGAGGAAGCACGGCAAAACACTCCGGGTGGGAAGTTGTATACTGCGGATACCGTGCTCTTAAGCGGCGATGCTGATATTATGTTTAGATAAGTTAGGAATTGAGGATGGCAGAATATATTAAAACCTTTATTGGGGTGGGTACACTATATAGTGCCCACCTTTCAATAATTCCTCATGTTTGCAGCACTGGTAAAGTGTTGAAAATTGTTCTACAGCAACCCGGTTTTAGGTTCTTAATCTATTACATAGTATAGGTAAAAAGTGCAATAATAATGGAAGTTTTATGGTAAATGTTTATTCTTTTAAAAACTTAAAGATTCACGAAATAATTATAGCCATCCCATATATAACAAGAAAGAAAAAAACAAAAACAGGAAGAGCAATCAAATATGATAATGGCGGTTTCTTTAATCTTTTAGGTAAATACCCAAAACCTAGTATTAGATTTTGTCTTGAAGATACTTTTGCTATATGAAAAACCGTTGGTATTGTAATTACTATTGCACCAATAAAAGCAATTAAGAATTCCATTTTATCTCCCCCCTTTTTTGCAAAGCTTATTTAGCTGATCCTTTTCCTTGAGTAAAAGAATAATTTCATCAAGTTTATGTAGAACTTGTTTGTTGTGTTCACTTTTGCGTTTTAAGAATTTAACTACTAAAAATATTAAACCAAAAATTGAGCCCCAGAAAAGCAACATACCAACTATATATAAGATACCAATCAAATCCGCATTCATTACTATCCCTCCAAAACGCTAGTCACTAACTAAGATATTTAGCCGTGATCCAATTGAAATTCTTAGTGCCATTATATCCTATTTATCTTTTGGCAAAATATTTAAGTTTGTCGCTTTTTGTCTGAAGTGTGAAGCGGCATTTATTGGCAGCAAGACCCAGGCAGTGGGGCCTAAAAAATTTGTCTCCCGGGTTTTAAAAATTAAATCTATGCATTTTAGCTTCGGGCATGCGCTCGAAGTTTTCTTCATTTTATGGGGGTGACGACTAATGAAAGAGGGTGGTTAATGTGGCTCACATGCATAGGTCGCAATACCGGATTAAAAAGGGACTCTCATTTAATGCGCTGTTTAGGTGAAAGGTGCAGCAAGCCGATTACTCTACTTACTTTATAAAATGTAAACACTGCGATATAATTGAAAACAAGTTATAATGATTATTAATAAAAATCGAAACTATGATTCTTATATTCTGTGGAATAAAGGAGTAATAGGTCCGGCGAACGCTACAATATGCTTGCATTAGATTACCTTTTGAGGATGGATTCTCTGGACAGGTCTGCTTGCGTGGACTAATACCATAGGTACTGCCTTTTGTATACAGGGTTAGGAAACCCGGCTCAAATTGTGCCCAGTTGAACGGGATTTCTAGGGGAACCTAGAATCTCCCGCCTCTATAGGCGGGAGTAGTTCAATTGTTGTAAAGGTGGGTTAATGCTTGACAACTGTAAAATCAGGAACCAAAAATAAGAACCCCACTTTTATGTAGGGTTCTTGTCTTTTATTTAATTATTTGGTAAGTCTGTCCCAAGATTGAAGTCTGGGTTTGATCCTGGTTTACTACTGCCACTTTTGTTATATCCACCTGATTTTTCCGCTGCGTCCAGTATACCGTTACCGTTCTTATCTAAATGTGCTGGTATTTGACTACCACCACTAGGCTGTTGCCCACTAGGTTGTTGCCCTTGTCCATTACCTCCGCTAGGCTGCTGTCCTTGTCCACTACCACTGCTACCCCCACTATTGTTCTCTCCAACATTCTCACTAGGTTGTTGTGGTGCTACTTGTTGATCAGGATTAGGGCATCGTGCTAGTTCTTCTTCCATACCGATATAAACCGTCCGTGTTGTTCCGTCCCATTTTATTTCCGACCCCATTACCTCACTCATAAACCTGAGAGGCACCAGTGAACGGCCATTCATAAGTATTACTGGTGCGTCTAGGCTTACTGTGTCGCCGTTTACTGTAGGATTATTGTCATTTACAGTTGCTTTAACTACTTTGTTTTCTTTTTTAACGATTGCTGTTTGAGTTGCTTCGTCCCAATCTACTTTGGCTCCCAACTTTTCCGTTACAAACCGTACTGGTACGTAGGTCCGGTTCTTTTCGGTTTCTATGAAGGGCTTTTGGTCAGGGAAATTGACCGCATTACAATCTACCTTGACGTTGACATCATAGCTTAGGTTGCCGGCAGTTGCCGGTGAGGCCACTAAAAGGCAAAATAAACCGAGTAGTAGAATAATCCTCTTTTTGTGCAATAAACTCATATGTACCTCCCTTGTATACTTAGTCATAAGTTATGTTTTGACATATTGGTTCAATATTCCTTCAAGTAGAAATATTTGTGTCACATCATGTCTGTAATGCTCAGTTATCACTCTCCCTCGGTATGGTGTAGCATTTGGAGTATGCGTGGCCCTGGAACCCAGCGTGAACGCCTTGCGCCATCATTTTAAGACCGACAAGTATCAAGTAAACAATGCGACATAGTAGCAGTCAAAGTGTCCACCGTGAAAGGCAGTAACCGTTAAATTACGGGTAACGTGATACGACTGATCAGGAAAAACAAATAAGATAACTAAGAGAAAACTCCCGGTCAAGAACTGGGCGCCCAAACTTAATACTAAAAGTTATTTGTGTGTTATAGGTAAAATAAGACAAAAGTTATTTTAACAAATTTGGTAATTAGTTTAAACCATATGGGGATTTATGTTTTATTAGTCAATGAACGTATTAACAAAATACCTGCAATTATATCAATGGCCATTTGTGACTCACGAAAACGTAATGGTTCTATAAACCAAGGTTCACCCACACCAAACCAATAAAACCAATTGTAATCAGGAATAAAACCGATGATTAAAACCAAAAGGGAAGGTATTATAAGCCAATTTATTTTGATATCGCCACTTAAAATTAATTTTAGACCACGCCATTCAATAAAGATTCCAATTAGGATTCCGTAAAGTGTTAACATAACATAAGGAATCGCCCTAGGATTCATCTCGTTAATTAATCTCTGTATTTCTTCGTACATGTCGGCTGTTAAATATATGCAAGTAATAATTACAATAGTGGCAGCGATTTTCCAAGGTGCATCTTTAGTAATAATTACACCCCCGTATAATAGATCTCAGATAAACACCTCTAATGAGCAAATAATTATTATTGCCATTATACCCTGTTAATACCGCTTCCGGGATAGGTTTATTTGTCGCATTCTGTCTGAATTGCAAAACAAATAATTATTGGCAGATGTCCGAATTGTATATTACAATAATATGGAAGAAATGAGTGATTTTTAAAGGTTTTGACCGCTACTTATAACGGCAGTTGATATCATAAGTTCATTACATGCCTAAGCCCAAACGTCATTTATTTAAGGGGGGAACGAAATGTGGTTTGAGTCTTTTGTGGGACGAATAATAATCATCGGGGTTACCGTTGTAACTGGTTTAATAGCGGGATTGCTTGGTTTTTACCCTGCAGTCGCAAATACTAGCACTAACCAAAGTAAAGCACCCGCTACTAGCGTATATTCAATGAACGAAGGCATTGCCCTTGCAACTGGCTTAACAGCGGGAATGCTAGGTTTCTGCCCTACATTTGCCAACACCGTGCCAAACCAAAGCCAAGCACCAGTCTATCAGACGAATCAGTATGGTCAGACGTATGGCCCTGAAGCACTTGCTACTTCTCCAGAGACAAGACCGGATCTAATTTGGGCACGGGGTGTGGACGGTACTGAAGGTTATGTTCTAAATGAAGATCTAAATCTAGAATTGCCCAAAACACCAGAAGAAGCTTTGGAACAAATGCGTAAATATCCTAACGGAAGAACAATTCCGCTGTATGCCGTTGATGGTAAAACTATTATTGGCAAATTCCACATCGGCAAACCAAAGGTAGAAATATTTTATGAACTAATTGAATAATTAACATCTTTCAGGGGAATAAAAAACACTAGCCAGTCCCGAAAGACCGGCGAGATGGCTTTACTATAAGATTGAAAAGGTTTTGACGTACTTAGGTAAAGTGTGCATCACTTTAAGATGGTTCAATTCGACTTGAGTCTTGAAAAATATATTTATTTGAGAATCTTGTGCTCCATTGGTGGGGAGGATCAAAAACGATTTCTTTTTTAAAGAGTCTGTTCGAAAAGATTAAATAAAAGGTAGCCAGAAATAGGAAATGCACCGCCGCTTGTCGAATTTTGAGTTTATTATTCCCCAATAATACCCAAAACCAAGCGAGGTGCATACTTATGGCAGACCTTCAGTTGGACCTTTTTCCCATGAGCTATTATAACACACTTGGATTTGATAGAGAACTCATTGACTATATTGAATTTGTGGATGATTCGTTTGTATATGATCTCATTCAGCCGTTATACAAGAAAGGTGGACGTATTCCCCATAATCCAATAACTATGTTCAGAGCTCATTATTTGTATTTTACCAAAAATGAAATCAGCTCTTATCGTGACTTAGAGCGTAATTTAAACAAGCCACAGAACCAAAGTTACCGCAATTTCATTTTTGCAGGCGGATCACAACGTATACCTTCTCATAACAGCATGAGTGACTTTAGATCTAAAGTAGGAGTTGAGCTTTTTTACCAGATACTGTTCAAAATTGTTGCTCAAGCACTGAAGCTCGATGGTTTTCTAAATCCTTCCCTTACTGCTGTAGACTCCAGGCCACTGTTTGCAAATGTTGGCCGGCCGGGGAAAAAGCACTGTAATTGTGATAAAAAGAAATGCTCTTGTCCAAAAACATTCACTGACCCGGACGCCGCTGTGGGCAGTATGCGTAACAAAACTAACATGAACAAATACTTTGTCGGTTATCGCAAACATACTATCGTCAGTCATTCCAAGCAAGGCCCGGTACCGCTGATCTCGATAACTTTACCTGCCAACGTACATGACGTAAAAGTACTGCTCCCACTGTTAGAAAAACTAGATCAGGTAGAAGACCTTAAGCTTGAATACCTGGTGACTGACCTCGGCTATTTTGACCATGATGTTAACGTTGAAACTCTAGCCAAACACGATGTGATTTTAACAACTGGCGTCAAGAAAAACACTGTGCTGCCAGAGGATATGAATAACGACCGCCAATTCCTGTGTCCACAAGACAAGCCACTAATATGGGATAGCTTTGACAGAGAAACCATGGATATATGGTTTCTGGGTGACGAAAAGCATTGTCAACACTGTCTTTTCAACCCAACTTGCGATAAGTATTTTCACCAGAACTATTGGGAAAATCCTCTGATCAACAGCCCGGTACCGCTTGGTTCGAAGCTACACAAGGAGTTTCAAAAGTTTCGCAAACAGGTAGAGCTCAATTTTGCTATAGAATCAAATTCCCTGGACTCAGTTATGCGGCATAAGAAGTTACCAATACGACGCCTTCCTAGCGTAGAAATATTCAGTATTATGGCGGATACCTTCAGGCTAATCAAGCTCATGATCCGTCACATGCAGGCTACCGCCGTTCCTGAAGGGAGAGACAAAACCTTGGAGGCTATGAAAGTCAAGCATTATGCCTACCCAGCTAGTGCGTAATGCACATCAGTGCTATAGATTAAAATTTACAAAAACCGTTATCCACAGGGTACGTGTGTCCATTTTTTGGGGTCCAGTACTAAGATGGAATAACTAGTAGGCATGAAGATTTTTTTAAACCATTAATTGGTATAGTGCTGGAGATCCTTTTTATTTTTTCAGTGAAAGATTAGGCTTTTCGAACAGCCACTTAAAACAAGAATTTTTTTCATCCCAATAATAATCAAGCATTTTAATGGTATGGCTTGCCTCTATAACATATATATGTCTTTCTAAATCTGTACTATCAGGACTAACGGTTTTAGAGTTATTAAAACTGGTTACATAAAACTCTAATTGCCCTAATTGGAGGTAATTGTCATACAGCGGATATATCTTATTATTGTTTTTTACAAGTAGAAGCCATTTTTGACCATCGTCCCACCCTATTCGATTACCATGGTGTGTGTTGGCTGAAGTATATAATTCAATATTTTCAACCTTACTGTCACTATCTACATCGACATACATTCTTTCAAGGAGAGTATAATCTTTTATAGCAACGGTTTGTTCTGGTTGAATTATTTCAACATTATCGCTTACATTATCTGCAAGGTCTCGAAAGGAATCTTTAGACATAGCTTCTTCATTATCCTTATTAGTACAGCCAGCCAGTAAAAAAACAATAAGTGAACAAAATAATATAACTTTTTTCATATAATCACCTCAACTTCATAAATTGATAGAAGTTATTGATATGTCTCATTTTCTATAGGTAAAACGTGTCAATAGCTTGGTTTGTCCGGTCACCCGTCAGAAGGATGTTTTTCTAGTAATTGGGCTTTACATTTAGGACAATAGATAGTTCTAGTAAATCGTGTCCTTGTGTCAAGCCGAACCTTACATACCGGGCATTTATATTTCAAACTAAAAAAAAGCCTAATAGAATTAAGCTACACATAAATGTATAACCAAGATATTTAATTAGATTATGTTCTGAATATATCAGAAAGAATGTAGTCGGGATTGTATATATTGAAATCCATGACAATGTTTTGTATTTTTTTATTCCCTGAACTCCTTAATTGCATCCATAAGCCTCACCATCCCATTGCCTATATTTTAATATTGACAGAAGCTTTCCTTTAAAATGTTGCTTATAACATCAGGGTGATGAACATTTTGTCTGTGATGCTCAGGAAAGAAAAAGCCACCGTCGAAAACGATTGGCAAGTATTGTATAGGTAAAATGTTCATTGATGTGGGGTCAACGACTCAAAATAAGATCTGTCATATCCCTATTTTCAATGCATAGTAATTCACGCACCTCAGCTTGGAATATTCTTTTATCACGAGGCTTGTGCGTCCCTTCAACTATTTCTATTTTGGGATATGCTTCCTTGATTACTTTTATATACTTATTAATAAAGGGACAAACGGCAGTCATGCAATATGAAAGATGGATTACGTCAGCCCTCAAACTAGCCAAAGACTTTACTCTTTTTAAGATTTTTTCAGGGGCTCCAATAGTTGGACAACCGGCACAGGAAATAATGCCAACTAAGACCACTTCCTGTTCCCGGTACTTCTCAAAAAAGCCCCTCTTTTTTCGCATATCGGCTAAGCAAACTGCTGAAGCACAGTTAAGGTCTTGCGTACAATTTGAACATGTTATTATTCCTATTCTTGGCATGGAAAACCCTCCTTAGCTATTTGGCAAATTATATCATTATATGGTTATTTGTCAGAAAATTTTATTTGTCGCATTTTGTCTGGATGCAAAGGAAATAAAAAGCCATTCGTCGAAGATGACGAATGGTATAATTTGCATACTTACCTGAAAAAAGGCAAAAACCAAGGGGGAATCTTATCATGGCTAAATTGGTTAATATCGGTTTCGGCAACACTGCTGCACGAAACAGGATAATTTCTATTGTAAGCCCGGAGTTAGCACCTATTAAAAGGATTGTCACGGAAGCATCGCGACAGGGGTATGCTGATAGACGCAACCTTGGGCGCAGGACTGGGCGGTTGACCGGGAGCAGGCCTGACTAGATTATCTATCCTGGTACAAAAACAAGGTGGGGAATAACTAGAAAATGGAAATTATAATTGGATATATTATTGTTATTAATCTATCAGGGATAATTATAATGGGTTATGACAAGGATTGCGCACAAAATTACAGATGGCGGGTTCCTGAGAAAACATTATTATTGTTATGCCTCGCCGGGGGTTCTATAGGAGTTTTTATGGGCATGCGCCTTTTTCGTCATAAAACCAGACACAAGCTTTTCACATTTGGCGTCCCAAGTATACTACTTGCACAAATGTGGTTAATAGCATATTCACTGCTAAAAACCGCGGGTTATTAACTTTTTGACCTGCGATTTTTTAAAGCCTAAACACTTTAAGTAAAATGTTCAGCAGAAGTTTCTAAATTTGTTCCGAGATTTTGATTATTAACGTAGCAACTCCCCTTGAGCCTATAAATTTTCTATTTGCCAATTGAATACTCTTGTGTTAATTTTAGGCTTTTATTTGAAAGGTCATATTCGAATAAAGTGTGTTGTTTACCGAGAAAAGCATATTTAACACGAATTAATAATTTATTGTTGGACAATATCCGACTGTAATCTTCATGTGGGATTTTAATAAGCTGGTAAGTATTGTTTCTTGGTTTAGGATTGAGAAGGTTTTGACGGATAACAACCTCATTTTTTTCCTTATCAATTAAGTAACTTTTAAATAGTGTGGACATCATTAAAGGCTGATTGCTCTTATTGATAATGTGCAACATTTTATTGTCATGAACGACTGCCACACCACCTTCGGAAAACACTAACAATTGTTTATTAAAAGCTGGAGGAACCTTATTAATTATTTGAATTGCCGACCTTAAATAGAGGTAATAAGACAAACTGAGAGCCATAAAAGTGACTGCAATAACTGCTAAGCAAGCCTTTAATATCTTTTTCACTAAAATCCCTCCTAAATGTTAGAGGAGAGTTACTATTAATAGCATTCTCAAAAAGCATTGAATTACTGCTTTTTTATCACTATAGGTATAATATGCAACAATTTTTACGGTAGGGCTAATGAGATAATTCTGTTACAGGCCCAATGTCAATTATTCTCCACGCCTCACCCGTATCAATTAGATATAGTTTTTGTTCGGCAATGTCCGTAACTGGTTGCTTGGCTGTATTGTCAGTTTGCAAATCATCCCGTTCATTAAAAACAATAGTATACATGAAGACATCATTAAAGCCTTGGTATTCTTTCATATACGTAAAGTGGCCGGTATGATTGGATTCCCAATAGTCATGTTTTATTCGTGCCCAAGGGAAATCGCCCCTCAGTTTAGGCAAGACAAACTCCTGAAGTTTATCTGCATTTCCGTTTTCAAACGGTCGAAACGTCTTAAATACTGATTCCCTGGGGTCAAACTTATACTCAGGTGGCCTTTCTTGGAGGGTATTATAGGTCTTGGTCTCCCATTTAGGCTCCAAGGAAAGCACTTGCTCCCTATCTCCATGTTTATTATCAATGATTAGACCCAAGGTCTTTATATCAGTTGCAACTCCTTCTCCTTCCACATGAAAGAGATAAATGTTATCATTCCCCCGGTGGGTATAACCAATATTTTTTCCATAGTTGGTTTTATGACCGTATATATACATTTGATATATATCGAAGGGATCTAGTTTGCTAAGGGAATCATAGGTCATTATTCCTTTTACTTTAAGTACAGCTATATTATCATTGAATTCATACGGTAAACTGTAAAAGTAGCACAGCTTTATAAACGGGGTTACCAACTTGTCAGGTAGTTCAAGCGCCACATTGTAATACCAAATATCATCACCGTGAAAAGGCCTTATGTTGCTTTTGTATTGCTCCATTGTCACTTGCTTAACAAACAATGTAGCATCCTCAAGAGTTATTTTTCCATTAATGACATCGTATGTCTTTAAATTGATGTAGTGCTGGTTGTAAAAGTATGCTGATATAATTGCCCAACTCAAAACAACAACATACAAAGTTGTGATAAGCTTTCTCCCGCATGAAATATTATCTACCTCCTTAAGCACTGCCTATCAAAAATCCTTTAACTCTCCAATTTCTGTACACGCATTAAGATTTTTTTTCATTATACACAATTAACATCTTTAATTGTGAGGGGGATTATGTCGTATTATGTCTGTGATGTTCATGTCAAATCCCTATCCTCCTGATAGGCAAGAACCATTTACAGCCGATTCATTGTTAAAGGGAAAAAAGCTATTTGTATAGGCTCATATGCATTTCCTATTTATTTTTCTAACCCTTTAAAATTATATTACACATTCCCAAGTTAACTGGTACAGAATTGATTATATTTATTCAAGGATGTATTCTTGTTGTTCAATCGTTTTTTGCCACTGATCCAGTGATTCTTTATAGAAAACATACTTGTGGTTGACCTTTATGTACGGGATATTTATGTTTTCTTCCTCAATGAGAAATTTTAATTCCTTGAAGCTAAATCCCAGGTATTCCGCTGCTTCGCTCATGTACATGCCTTGTTTTTCCCGGATGGCTTCGGGTTGGTTTTTACTATATTCATGCCTAAACTCTACCAGCTCTGAAGCTATATATCCGAGGGGAGATCCAATATCCCCGGTATCAATATCAAGCCTTCGTCCAAAGTCTGATATTGCATTTGCTAAAACGTGAGATCCAATGATAAAGCTTAAACCAAGAAATGCAATTGCGGCGGAAACTAACAGTTTGTCTTTGTTCATTTGTGCCTCCTAATAATGTATTTGGTTAATCCGGAGGGAGTGGCTTAACTATATTCCAAGCCCAATCCACTCGTAGTGTTAAAAACACAGTTATGGTTACAGTTCTTTTTAATTCTCGGTATTCCTGTATGGTCGTCTGGAACATTATCAGTGATCAAGCAGTCACTTAAAGTAAGCAATGCATTCATAAAAGTAAATAGGGGGCTGCCCCCCTGTTTCCTGCGCAGGAGGTATTATACAATAACTATTGAGTTAATAGGTGTATTAATTACTCTTACAAAATTAATCTGTTCAATTTTGGCTGCCGGTAGAACCGCTCAAATTTTAGAAGAGCTAAAGGAAATCAAGAAGGCTCTGGGGATCGATGTTAACCAGGATGGTAAATTATTTGCGGATAGGTTGGAGGAAATGAAACAGCAGCATAACAGCGAATCTGACAATAGGTAGGACGTTGTACACTTTCAATATACGGTCACGAAGCACGTGATTACCATGCCTTTTTAAACGCAATTTGACATATGCAGACAGAAACAGTAAAATATGAGCTTGAACCATGGATTATATACAATAAAATCTTGCGGGGAACTAATTATGTTGCATGAAGAATTGCTTGTCAAAATAGAAGAGCTTCGTCTTAAATTAATTAACCATTCAATTAAAGAAGCAGGTTTTGATGAACAGCTCAGGATCAGCCAGGAGCTTGATAAATACATAGCGGAATACCAAAGGACCATTATGCAAGGAGAAAAAATGATCACGGATCGATAAATGGGTAGTCGGGGGACAGGGCGTCGCCATCGGGTACCAATGATTTTTGTCTTACTTGCTTTACCGCACTATGGGCGGCAAGGTTTTTAATACCGTGTTCTTTTGCCTTGTTCGTGATAATGTTAATAACCTTTTTTAAAACAACTTTAATTTTCCTAAATCCCTCTCTCCTGATAGGATAAAAGAAGGAGATGTCTTGAAAATTGATATAAAAATAGACCCAAAAGGCTGCTAAGGAACGTGCTGATAGGTTAAACAATTTTATAGATATGATGGTTTTTGAGTAGGATGCTTGAGCTTGTTAAGGTGTGATAATCCGCAATTAAGATACAAATAAATGAGAGAAGAATTGCCTGGCGGTAAACCAGGTGGTATTATCTTGGTAAGAAATAATACAGGAGGGACTGGATGCCTGTACTTAGCAGTTATCTGGTAAACGCCATAAAAGAAGCTAACTATAAACTGCTGGAAGACGGAAGTTATTACTGTGACATCAAGAAATGCCCCGGAGTCTGGGCAAATGAGGAAACATTGGAACAGTGCCGGTCAGTACTACAAGAAGTGCTGGAAGAATGGTTGTTGTTAAAACTAAGAGATTATGACCCCTTGCCACAACTTGGGGGTATTGATTTAAATAGGGTGACGGATGAAGCATGAAACCGGTTAGCCGAAAAGAATTGATACGACGACTGCGCTTGTTTGGTTTTAAAGGACCATAAGTGGTGACCGCCATCAGTTCATGGCAAAAGGGGCAGTTGAAGCTTCGTATTCCAAATCCGCTTGGGGGTGATATCGGAGTTTCTTTATTGAAGCTGATTTTGAAGCAAGCGGGAATAAGTCAGAAAGACTGGGAAAAAATATAAGAGATTTATATCAAAAGATTAAAAGGCTGCAGGGAAACGTGTGATATATAAATAATCTGGTTGATGGTGTTATGGGTAAGATGATTATGGTTAAATATGAGATTTTTGTTGATATTATCTGAACGGTGTGGTACTATTTCTCATAAGAATTGTTGTTCACTTTGACTTCGGCCTTTGGGCCAGAAGTATGTTTCATGAATCATTTCGGCTTACGGGCTGAAATATGTTATTGATTTACCATGGCTCTTGGGCCGTTGGTGTGTTTTGGGAAAAACCTTACCTTTTATAGGTGCGTTTTAATTTAATAAAATTAACGAGTTTAAGGACAAGTGTTTATTTGCACTTGTCCTTTTTTTGTTTTGAAAGCAAAAAACGAGGGAGGTTACGAGAATGAGTGTTATGCAAAAAAGTGTTACGGCGAGTTTTGTTGATAAGGTGGAATTGCAGGTTCTGCTTAACCGGATGATGCACGGCGACCAAGAGCGGCCGGAAATTGAGTGGGTTGCTATAGCGGCTACTCATATGGGGCACCTGATGGAGGCGGTGCTAAGCGGTGACAAAGGACTGGTGGAGAAAGAATTGCTTCATACGTCGGCACCGCTTATGGAGCTTTATAGAACAGCAGTAAGGGGGAGTATTGATGAGTAAGAAGGTCTTAGAGAGCGGGAACCTGACAAATGGTTCTGGTACAAATGATGTGCGTGATGCATTGGAGTCCGAGGCTAATATTTTGAAAGAAGTTCAAGAGTTTGAAAGTTTATTGTCCCGGGTTCTGTCTAAGATGGAACAGATATCAAAGCTTTATATTCACATTGATAATTTGCGGGGAGTTGAGCAGGCGGAGTTGATAGACATTATAAGGCGTTGTGAAGGGAAGGAAGCCGATGATGTCTCGGGTTTACACAGAAGGATTCGGTATTACTTGAAACCACGGACGGAAGGAAAGTTGGAAATGCGTTCCAACGGCCGGTTTGCGCTGGTTTCTGGCAGTGATTCCTTCGAGCTCAGCTGCGGCAGTGCTGTAGAAGTGTTTGTGGCTGATGATGGCAATGAGGATAATGGCTGGCAGTTCGGGCGTATTGAGCATTCACACAATTACGGTGGTTATTACTTCTTTAATGAGAGCGGTGCAGACCATCATCCTTTATATACGGGGATGTTGGCCGCAGTGCGTTTTTAGTTGCCATGTGTTGTGTGTAAAAAGCCGGTTTGAGTTTAAAAAAGAATGCGATAGTTAGGAATGTCCGCTTAGTTTTTACCTGCGGGCTTTTTTATATTTAGGGTATCCGAAAGAGTGTTTTGAAACCAAGTAAAGGAGTGAGCCAATATTACGCTGATAGTAGGATGTGGATGTGGACAAAGTCAAATTGTGTCCAAGGAGCCTGACTATGACTATGGGCAGTATTATTGTGTGATCGAATGTAGGGATTGTGATTACTACTGGGAGGGCTTTTTAGGCTTCTTAGAATAGTACTCAATGAATCCGACATGAAACAGTAATACAAACAGGCTATTTAAAAAATAGGGGGTATATGAAGTGTTGAACAGAGTTACTCTAATCGGGCGTCTTGTAAGGGATCCTGAGTGTAAAAAAACTGATTCAGGGAATACGTTGGCCAGGTTTACCCTGGCGGTGGACAGGGACTTCACCAACAGCCAGGGTAAAAGAGAAGCTGATTTCCTTGAAGTTGTTGCGTGGCGAGCACAGGCTGAAAACTGCGGCCGGTATCTCTCGAAGGGTAGGCTTGTGGCTGTAGATGGGAGGCTGCAGGTCCGATCTTATGATGACTCTCAGGGAATACGGAGAAAGGCCGCCGAAGTGGTGGCACGGAGTGTTGTTTTCCTCCCGGACGGCAAGAAGAACCAGTCGGGCGGGGTAGAGTCACCGCCGCTGCCAGAGGATGATTCTCCTAATGGCGATGTTGCCGGTGGTTTCGGCGGCGATGATTTTCCATTTTAACTTGCCGCTCCTTCAATTTTGGAATACAATGGGAGGTGAAGGCAGGTGATGCCGGTGAATGATGAGACGAAGAAAGAAATAGCGGCAGCCGGGGAAGATACCAGGGACTTGCCGCCAGGCTGGTTTTTTTACCTGTTGAACCGGTTGGACCGGGTGGAAAGTAACCTGCGTAACGAGTTTAAGAAAGATATGGCTGAGGTGCGCAGTGAATTAAAGCAGGATATTACTGATGTGCAAAACGGGGTGCGAAGTGTAAGAATGCAGCAGTTTGCTGTAATATCCGGGCTTGTCTTGACCTTTGCCGGAGTGTTTTACGGTTTATTAACCAGGTAAAAGAACGGGAGGCACCTTAAGGGGTTGTTTGTGGATACAAAAGAAGTTCTTAAGCAAACAGTGTATAAACTGAGTGAGGATAATACTCGGACTGTTCTTAAGTTTTTGCTGTATCTTCTGGATGAAGAAGGTTTGACCAGCGAGGATCTGTCAGCCATTAAAAAGTGTGAAGAGTAAATAGCGAAGGGTGACGTAGATACGTTAGGTGAACTCAAAAAGGAACTCACCTTATAAAGTTATTCTGGCGTTGGCCCGAGAGGTGAGGCTTATAAAAAGTAAACGGTTTTTCAGCCGTTAAGAGTATAAGGACGGGAAAAAGACTATATGTCTTTGAACCCGTCTTTTTTTTGTTGCATTTCCTAGTTGATATTGGCTATCTATTAATCAAAGGACTTTATGGTCAATGGATGTTTACTGTGACTGAGAAAAATGGTAAAGGCGTGATGTTTAGGAAGAAAAGTAAACAACGAGAGTGCCGGGAAGTAATATGCAAGGGCAATCAGAGTCGATTAGAAAGCAGGTAAAGATATAATTCCGCCGGATATATAATAACATTGCTTTGCGGTGTCTTTATAGGCGGAATCCAGGATGTATATAAGCTAAAAAATGGCCAATAAACTTTTGGCCGGGAGAATTTAAGGAGAACGTTTTCCGGGGGAGATATTTCCCTGGGCGTTCTCCTTTTTTTTCTACCAATAAACTGCATGGAGGGGCCTGGAATGCGGAACAAGCACCAAAATTACTCTTACGAAAAATTCATAAAGGCAAAGCCGTCGCATCCCTGTCCTATCTGTGGGAAGGCTGATTGGTGCGGCTTTAATAGTTATCTTGCAAGCTGTATGAGGGTGAAGGAAGGTGCATTTAAGACGGTTGTACAGAGTAATGGAAAAGAAGCTTATTTGCACTGGCTGGGATCTAAGTGCATTGATATCCCAGCAGTTAAGCAAAAAGAGTCGGTGCCGGCAGCGCAAACGGCACTGGTGGAGATCCGGGATAGAGTATACAGGGACTTTCTGAGGCTGTTGAATTTGTCCGAGCGCCACAGGGCCGATCTCATTAGCCGTGGGTTGAGTGAAAGGGATATAAAGGCTAATAGCTACAAATCAATTCCGGAACGAGAAAAGCCTTGGAATATTTGCCGTAGGCTGATGGATAAGGGCTATGACCTTTCCGGTATCCCCGGTTTTTTTAGAGTCAGGGGTCCATATGGAGGTATGTACTGGACTTTTAACTGTCAGCCCGGTTATTACATCCCAGTGCTGGATAGTAAAGGACGTATTAAGGCTTTGCAGAGGAGAATGGACGAACCCGAAAAGGGAGGAAAATATAAGCTTTTCAGTGGCTATACCAATCGGGGTGGTTGTTCCTGCGGAACTCCGGCCCATATTGCCAGACCAAACAAAACCAATGACAGTCGGGTATGGATTACCGAAGGTCCTCTGAAGAGTGACATTGCTGCAAAATATCTTGGTGCAGTAGTGGTTGCGTCCATTAGCTCCTCTGCCTGGAGACCGGTGGTAGACGAGGTAATTAACTTAAGGGCCACAGAAGCGGTTATAGCTTACGACATGGATTCAGCTACGAATGTATATGTTGCTCAAGCCGAAAAGTCATTAAAGCAAGAGCTTCATAAGTACGGTCTTAAAGTCACCCGGGCAACATGGAAAAACGGAAAGGGAATTGACGATGCTCTGGTCAGCGTCTTTCGGAGTAAAAGTGTAATTAAGATGAGTTGTTAAGTGGTTAGACCTACCTGTGGAAAGGAGAAAAACAAATGAAAATTATCCTTGAAAATGAGCTTGAGAAGTGGGCCTGGGAAATTATGCTGGAGGCACACCAAAAATGGGAGAAAAACCACGGAGACTGCCTCAGGCGACAGATGGATTGGTATTTCTTTGATTTGTTTCATGATGAAGTTAAAGAAATGATCGAGAGCGAAGCACCAAAACGGGTGAATGAGAAATGGAAGCATATTATAAGCCTGGATACGACGTTAGATGAGTATCTCGCAGAGTGCCAGGAAGAATGTGAAAATGACGGGGTTACCCGACAAGAGCTAATTGAGGAATATGAACATCTCCGAGGTAAGATATTATGGGCTTTGGAGGAGGAAAAAGTAGCTGTAAAAGAGGATTTGAGAAGGCTGTACAGCAGCTTCTTCAACGCTCCGGAGAGTTTGACCGTTATTAGTGCAAGTAGTCAAAACAAGGAAGACCAGAAACGAGCACTGCTTCGAAAGTATTATGAAATGGCTTGCCACAACTTACTTTGCTGCTCCAAGAATTACGCGATGGACCAAGCCAAAGAAGGGTTCGAGGCAGATTGGAAACAGTACCAAGTTGAGTGCGAATTGTTACAAGAAATGCTGACCGAGGAGACTAACAGATGGCCAGGTTAACTCGCTATTATGCCGGGTGGGACGATACCGAATACAAATGGAGAGTATATGATTGCTATCTTCACTGTTATGTTCCCGGTGAAGTATTCGAGTATGAATACCAGGCAGAATGGAATCTAATGAAATGAATGTTGATTTTGAAAACCAGGTATGACATGGATAGAAAACTGCGATAAAGCTCAATAATTAACCGGGCCTGGGCCCGTTAGCCAATCAATCAAAAGGAGGGATTGGGTACCGGGTCGAACAGGCTGCGGTATCTAAAGATTATGAGTAAAAGCGAAAGATTAACAATTGAGAAAAAGTGTGGTTTAGTAAGAGAGTTTGCGGAGAATTTGATCAAGGACTTTGAAGAAAAGGACAGATCCGAAGAAGAAACACTGCTTTCTATGGCTCAATGGGCCAAAGAAAAAGGGTTCAGGGACTACTGGTTTGCCATCGATACGGAACTCCAAAAACGCTATGAATGTACCAGTTGGTTCTGGATCGTGCGTAGACTGATAAATTACCCGTATTATTGGAAATAACGCCTCTGTAGTTATCTATAAGGAACACTGGCCCATACAAGGGCCTGCTGCATACCAATCTACCGAAAGGAGGGATTGGCGCACCAGGTCCTTAAGGGCCGGTGCGCCGCACAAATGGCAAAGGGTAAAGGTAGTGAAAAAGTCAAGGAGTTATACGAGAGTTTGAAAGCAGGGGTATCTGAAATAATTACCAGCGGCAAGTTTAATGAGTTCTTAAAGTTCCAAACCCGGTTCCACCGGTACTCTTTTAGCAACACAATGCTGATCTTTATGCAAAAGCCTGAAGCTACCAGGGTGGCCGGGATAAAGACCTGGAATAGCATGGGACGTAAAGTGAAAAAAGGCGAAAAAGGCATTAGGATATTTGCCCCGCTGGCAAGGAAGGTAGAAAACGAAGATACCGGAGATGAAAAGTGGGTATTAAAGGGCTTTAAAGCCGTGACAGTATTTGACCTTTCACAAACGGAAGGTGAACCGTTACCGGAATTAGCCCCGAATTTGGAAGGAGATACCCAAAATGGACGTCAGTTATATAACGAGTTAATGGAGGCAGCACCGGTGCCGGTTAAATTTGAAGACACCGGCAGCGCCAAGGGTTACTATCACACGGTAGATAAGGAGATAGTGCTGAGTGAAAACTGGTCCCGGAGACGAGCTGACAGCAACACTGCTTCACGAAGTTGTCCACTCAATAGTAGAAAAAGATCCTCCAAAGGACCAGGCAGACCGCGAGCGGGCCGAAATTATCGCAGAAGGCGCGACATACGTAGTAGCCCAATACTTTGATGTAGATACTTCTCCTTCTAGCTTTGGGTATGTTGCCGGCTGGGCCAAGGGAGATGTTGAGAAAGTTATTAAGTTGGGTAGTTAAGTTGGGTAGTGACATCCAGAAGGCTGCCGGTGAACTAATTCGGCGGGTAGAGGATGTTCGCGAGAAAAGTAAAGTTGCATAAGGGCTGCTCAGCCCGTAGACCAATTCATCCGAAGGAGGGATTGGATGCGGGCTGGGGCCCGTATCCGTTGATATGTTATGGAGTAATGAGTATTTAAAACAGTATTCTGCACGACCACAAAAAACTCTGGCCTCGATAGCCAGAGAAGAGGTAATGCAGTATGGAGTGGCATCGTCAGAATTGCTCGGTGTACTAGCTTCCATTCTTGGTGATGTTCCAGATGAAACCATGGAGTCTTTGCTAAAACAAGGGCTGAGGGCTATGGCAGATATGACACTAGAAGAGTTTATGAGCCTGCCGGGTATCGGCAGAGAAAGAGCCGTTCGTTTGACCGCTGCTTTTGATTTGGCAAGGCGTATGGCACGGATCATGCCGGAGAATAGGTCGGAAATTAGGTCACCAGAAGATGCTGCTTCTCTGGTTATGGAAGACATGCGTTACCTGAATAGAGAACATTTTGTGGTCTTGCTGTTGAATACGAAAAACCATGTTATAGCCAGAGAGTTAATATCTATTGGGACGCTGAATTCATCATCAGTTCATCCCAGGGAACTTTTTAAGCCGGCTATTCGCCGCAGTGCAGCCTCCATAATCTTGGTGCATAATCATCCAAGCGGGGATCCTGAGCCCAGCACCGGTGATTGTAAAGTAACAGAACGTCTTGTGGAGATTGGTGAATTAATGGGAATTGAGGTGCTCGATCACCTTGTAATCGGTGATCAACGGTTTGTAAGTTTTAAGCAAAAGGGTCTACTCTAAGATTGGCGCAACAAAAGCAATTCTGTTTCCTGGAGGCGGAATTGTTTTTTAAGGGATTAATAGCTAAGTCGGGAGTGTAAGTAAGTTTGTGTAAATGCTTTTTCCCTTAAATTATGGTTAAACTACAAATGGCTCTTACCCGCAGGAGGGTACGGCTCTGCTGGAGAGCAACCGGAGCGCCTGACGGGGTTCTGCCGGGGATAGTAAGGGTGCTATAATAGTGCCCTCTATCCATTTAATTTACCCCTATCATCAACCATGTTAGATCATCACCCAATTTGTATTTATTGGAACAACTATAATATATCCGATCTGTAATACGGTATACCTTATGGGGTAGTTTGTTTAGCAACCTAAATGTTTCTAGATGAATGAGAAATTGTTTATGTAATTCTCAGTAAAACCAGGAAAATTATTTTATTTGCGAGGCCTTCACCAATATATGGTTAACATATCTAAAAATGTTAGGCAGGTGAGATATAAGCTACATTCCTTGACATGTGGCGATTTATCATACGCACCAGCCGTTGGTAACCCGTGTGTCTGACGTAGTTCCGAAAGAGATAATAGGTTAATTTCTGTAACATAGTTACCAACTTTATTTTCCTTTAACAGTTGTATCTCAGATACAGGATTTCCGGCCGGATGTTCTCCACGCAAGCAGCTGCAACATGGTTTTCCCCGGTAAATGAGGGTTCGAGGTCGATGAAGTGCCATCTGCCGGCATCTTCAGGATACTTAAAATTGGTAACGAGCTGAATGTCTCCGTCGGATGTACCTGTGATTTCAATATTGTTAATCAGCTGCCAGAGACCTGCTCCTTTTCCCTTGATATAGGCTTCTTTTCTTGTCCAGTAACGGTAGAAAGCTTCCCTTCGTGCGTGGTCGGGGAGCTCCATCAGGGCATAGTATTCCTTTGGCATGAAATATCGTTTTGCCATATTTTCGAACTTGAGATTCGGCCACATGAACTCGATATCGATGCCAACCCGGTTATTGAGGGAAATGGCTATGAGGAGCGTATTTCCGGTGTGGGAGACACTGAACCTGATTTTATCCTTGTGTCCTAGTTGGCGGAGTTCGGGTTTTCCATTGTCGTTGTAATAAAAACGGATGGTTTCCTGGGCACTGCCGGTGTAGAGAGAGAGAATACGTCTCAGGATTCCCCGGGCGGTGATGAAGCGGTATCTTACTTCATCAATTTTCAACCTGTCTGCCCGGTCCTGTTCTTCGGGACTTAGTATGCCGGAGTAAGTATTGAGTGTGAATTCATCGACCGTAAGATCGGCTTTCCAGAAGTCCACCCTGTTCTGCCTTATTTCCATGTGTGTTTCCTCT
The DNA here is from genome assembly GCA_009711705.1 of Bacillota bacterium. Taxonomy (GTDB): domain Bacteria; phylum Bacillota; class Desulfotomaculia; order Desulfotomaculales; family VENG01; genus VENG01. The sequence continues at coordinate 46,492 of VENG01000029.1, read as the reverse complement.
AGTTGATATTAGTGTAGGTGTTCTGCCCGTATTACTTGTTTTGATCCAGCCAGTTTTTCAGGCGTTTCATACCTTCCTCGATGGAAACTGTTTATGCCGGGCAGAGGTTCAGCTCTCAGGATGGCAACTTCGGAAAGCGGGTAGTTGGGTTCCCACCATCTGCGTTCCGAAATGCTGGTGAGTGCTAACAGTGGCCTTTCGGGGAAACTTAGTTTCGTATACAGGGGTTCAAGGCACGCCTTGAATACCGCAGACGAAACCACGATGGGGGGGAGCTCGTATCCGAGTGATTCAAGAAATACCTGTGAATATTTCATAAATCTATTTCCACATCCTTAGAGAGAAGTCGTGCATCTGATAAATCGTCCGTCCGTCCACCGAGAGTAACCCATCGGCGGTCATAACTTGGTGACGGTCAACTATCGAGGTGACCCAAGCTTCGATAGTTACCCTGTTGTTCGACGGTATAATCTGCCCCCGATATGTCCAGTAGTGCCTGAGTCCTGGTACTACGCTGAAGGAAACTTCCTGACTTGCCGTCCCCCAGCGATTAACTGCCGCGAAGCGCAGGAGCTGGAGGAATGATTCGAGCCCCAGTGAACCCGGACAAACTGGATCCTGGTAGAAATGGGCTTTGAAAAACCATGCGTTAGGATCTATTTTCAGGGTTCCCCTGACATACCCGAGTCCCTGTGGTCCACCGTCCCGAATATACAGTTCAATACGATCCACCATTCTCAGCATGTTGCCGGGGAAAGGCGGTTCCGTCGGGTATTTATACGTCTTTCCCTGAAATATTTCCTCCTGAGGTGGTAAATAAATTATTGGATCACGAATGCCTACCTGGTTCGCAAGGGCCTCTTTCGAGAAAAAGCCGAAGTACGTATCACCTTTATACACGATCTTCTGTCCGTTGAGTACCTCATAATTGTAATTTTGAATAATCATACCACCAGAACTTGAAACGCCCGTGCAATTAACTCGGGTTGTTAGCACGCCGGTTTCGGGTGAAATAAATTCATATTGAACCGCCGAACCACCGAGGTTACGGAAGGAGAGATCGATCTCGGATGTAAGGGCCGAACCCATATATGCGGCAAACCAGCCGCAGGGTTGCAGGGCTATTTCGAGGAGTATGGCAAGAGGCATGTAATTCTGCCGGTTCTCCGCAAAGTACCACGCATCGACAGGCACATCGTACTGAGCTTCGATGGAGCCTCCTTCAACCATTTTCCATGGTTTTGCCTGTATACTCGTGATACGATCGAGAACCTGGTAGGGGGGACCGGGGAGACGGGCAATGATCCGGGGACCGTTATCGAAGATCCGGTATGGTTCACCGAATGCCTCGGAGGGTTTTCCAACGGCAAAGGCCAGGATCCTGTCGAAGTCATAGAGTGGCTGTTTTCGGTCGCTTGGTCCGGGAAGCACTTTGCTAGATGTTTGTACCCTGTTTCGCCAGGTTTCTTCAATGGATTTTTTTGTCGCCCCTGAAAGGCGAATGGACATGTCGAGCATCTCGACGATGGGTTTTCCATCGGCATACATGAGGGCATCAGCTATGGCAAAGGGTTCCGGGCCGTACCCGAGTTCCTTGATAGAAATTTCATAGGCTGCCTTCTTAGTACTGGCAATAACCTGGCCCCGGCACTTGAGGGAACTGGCTACACCGGGCACTGGTTCCCAGGCGGTCCGGCCGTTATCTTCGGCAATCCAGCCCATTCTCAGGAGGAAGACACGCAGGGTATGGAGGCAGCACTCGCACATCAGGGTACCGGGCATGACGTTGTCATCGCAGAAGTGGCAGGTCAGGAACCAGTCATCGGGATGGATGTCAGCTTCCGCCCGTATGATACCCAGTCCGTACCGGCCTCCGTGCGGGTCGAGATGGAGTACCCGGTGAACCAGGTTCATCCTGTCTCCTGGTATAGTAAGAGGCCTAGTAAGGGGGAGTCCCTCAAAGAGCGGGCCGAAACAGCGAGCGAGATCGCCTTTTCTTAGCTCGTTCAATTGTTCCTCGCCGTATGCTTCAATGGCCATCGAGACCGGATACTGCCAGTCAGGGGGTGTTTTGCCCGGAAGATGTTTTTTATCGAGTTCGGTATAAACAATTCCCCGGCCTGCATCGAGCTCTTCCATGGTAAAGAACCCGGCAAAGCCGTTCTGCATGGTGATCAGCTTTTCGCCGTTGACGGTGCTTTCAAAGTGGAATCTAAACAGGTATGTGTCTCCCTGCTTAAAAAAATGATCGATATGAATGTCATATCTAATGACATCTCCGGGCACGGGGAGGGGACGGTGGAAGGTAACAACCACATCTAGCAGCCGGTACACAGCAAATCCTTTTGTTCGCAGATCAATTCCCAGGTACCCTGAGAGGAATAGGTCTGCCTGGCCTGCTTCAACGGCAATACACATTGGGATTCTCCCGCCGTCCAGGTACCAAACACCGGGGAGGACATCATGTTCTGTAACTACCCTGCCGCAGGTGAGGGACATCGGATCGCCTTCAACAGCCATGATCCGGTCCACCAGCATGAGAGGTTCATCGGGTAGCCTGACCCGGGTGGGGTGCGAGTCGATCTCCGCATAGGCTGGTCCAAGCACTCGTGCAATGGATCCGACAGCAAATTCCATGCACTGGTTCCTGTCAAATAACGGCCGGTTTTCTGCTGGACCCGGGAATGCTCCTGCAGATGCAGGCAGTGGTTCTATTACGGGAGTTTGGGCCGCTGGTACCGGTGATGGCATTGGTAACTGCCCGGTGAATTCCATAAGGGAAACTGCTGCTAACTCTTCAGGTGCAATCGTGGTGAGCATTCCGGCGGCCTCAGCAGTTTCAAGAAGCTTTATCTGGAATTCCAGGTTTTTCTGCATGGTTTCCGTTATGAATTTCGAAATTCTCAGGAACCGTTCATGTGTATGTACCCCGGCAGCCTGGGTGTCGATAATACTCCTGGTCAGTGCTTCCAAAGATGCGGGTGAGGTTGGAAGCGAATCGGGTGATAAGTAATAATCTAAACTTGATATGAACTCAGATGATACATCCGGAATCAGCTGGTTCATATCAAGAATTGAGGATTTACTTTCATGATACCCATGTATTTCCGGGTGATCATCAACACCCGCCATCCCGGATTTAACAGCTGATTTTACGGGATCAAGATTGAAGGGCGCTCCGCCGACATGAATCGAGATGCTCCTTATCGGTTTTCTACTCGCAGCCTGTATTTCCGCCTGCCGGGAAGTTTCATCAATCGCGTACAGGTTCGCAAGGTTCACAGGTACCCGCTCTGCAGCTAATTGTGCCAGAAGATGGAGGATCGATGTTACCTCGTTTCGCCCTGCATGCGATGCCGAACGGGCAACGTGGGGCTTATCCCCCAGAATCCTGCCGATCATCCTTGTACAGGTTGCACCGGGGCCGGTTTCCATGAAGAGACGTACACCATCGTTGTAAGCTTCCTCGATTACCCGGGGGAAATCAAAACCGTGGAGAGCCTGCGCCAGGATAGAATCGGCAGCGCTTTCAGTGGTTACGGTATACTTATTCCCCCATGCGGGGCTGTAAAAATCGATATCAGGCGGTGGTGTAACCGGCAGCAGGTGAAGTTCCCGGTACTTTTCAGCAACCGGTTGAACAACCTCACAGTGCACCGTCGTAACTCCTTCAACGGGAATTAACGTGGAACCGAGGTCGTTAACTAGGCGGAGCACTTCCTGACGTTCACCGCCAATAACACATTCCCAGGGCGTGTTAATAATGAGCAGATAGACTCTATGCCTGTTCTTGAGCGATTTCCTGACAAGATCTGATGGCACTTCGATACAACCGACGCACCAGTCTACGTCAGCATCATCAGGAAGATTCCATGCCTTCCGGGCTGCACGGCACTCTCCGGCGAGATCACCGGTGAACACGGTCGAACTATGCATGCGTTGCAGCATGAGATCTCTGTCCTTCCAGGTCCTGGTGGCAAATAATCCGGTAGTTTCACCGAGACTGAAGCTGATAATTGCCTGTGGATGTATATTGAAACTCCGGAGCAGGTCACTGACGATTGTTCCGTACGACACATGCCCGCTCAAGATTGTCCTGTGGTCGTTGTTTAACTGTTGAAGATTTGTAATGTTCCAGAATTGTTCCGCGCGGACCTGGTCTTTGAGAAAACCGTTTTCAAGGTTCTGGCGCCGTATAATTCTGGGCCATGTAAGACATATTTCCCTGCCCATTCCTGAAAAGTGGCTACCCGATCCGGGAAAAACAAAGGCAAGCTTACCTGAATCACCCAGTGGATGCGGCGAATAATATACACCGTGCTTTCCGGTGTCGGCAATACCATGCCTGCTTCCTCCGGTCAGAGGAACTTCAGGATGATTGCGTAGATGGTCCCGGACAAAGGTAATCTGCGAGAGCAGTTCGTCGGGATGACTTAATAAAAATGCAACTGCTAGCCTGTGCTGGGTATGGGTGGGATGTTTGATAAACCAGCTCCGTGCTGCTGAAAATATATCATCTGATGTTTCTCTTGCATGGCGTTCAAGTGAATTTATACTCTCTATCAGCGCCTCGGTGTTATCTCCTTCAGCTATGAACAGAATTTCCTGAAGGTTTCGGGATGGCCGGGAATCATCAAGAATTGATGCAGAAACAGCTGATTCGCTTTTTCCGAAGTACTCTTCGAAAACCACATGTACGGCATTCCCATCGGTGCTGCAGCATTCGACTGCAGCTCTTACCGGTCCGGTCTCCCGGTTTTGAAGTAAAAGCTGGGGATGAACAGGCACGGTGAATACTTCGCTTTCTTCAAACTGGCTTTTAAGAATATTCGCATTTCGTGCAGCTGGAACCAGCTTATTCTGCAGGCAGCAGACCACCCCCGCCAGCGCCACCAGTCCGGAAGCTGCCCCGGAGAAGCTGTAATCCAGTTCCATGGAACTGATCATAGGATGTGATTTAGAATTGTTAGCAGCATAAACTTTTCCAAGTGCACGCATTGCTGGACTAAGTCCCTTGCGATGGCGGTTTCCGGCTAGTTCAAGAACAGCTATGTTGTCAAGCTTACCCCCAGCTTCAAGGTATGCCCGTTCAGCTGCCAGAGCTGAAGCTTCAGTGGACGGTAAAGTACCACGAATATCACCGCCGGTAGCTACCCCGACTCCCCTGATGATGCCAAGTATGGAATCACCGTCACGTTCAGCATCTTCAAGTCTTTTTAAAACGAGTCCCACAGTTGCATCACCGTATCCGGGAACCTGTTCGTGTACTGAAGATGATGATAATTTAGATATTGGTGTTGTACCCGAATCAATCCCGTGTGTACAGATCAAGGAACGGATATCGCTAGATGCATCGACAGCTCCGACCAGGGCAAGGTGGATGTCACGGTTCCGGAGCTTTCGAACTGCGATCTCTAGTGCCCGGAGCCCGGAACTTTCTTCACTCGACAGCGAAAAGGAAGGACCGCCGAAACGGTATTCCCGTGCTATCCTGCTGGCAACAATGCTTCCAAGGGCACCCATGGTGCGGTTGGCATTGAGGGGAGGCCCGAACGCATCCCGGAGCGCCTCCACCCAGCTCCCCAGTTCGGAATCCGGAAGGTTCATAGAGAGTTTCTCGGCCCAGGATTGCGCCTGGTTGACCATGGTCCAGCGGACATGAAAGTTCGTTGTGTTCATGTCGATATTAATCCCGATAAAAACTCCTGAGTCGAGGTGGTCCGCTTTCATATAGCCTGAGCTCTCAAGAGCATCGGCAGCCGACGTAAGCATGAGCAGCTGCTGGGGCAGCATTTCCTCAAGTTCTTTAGGAGGAATTTTGAATCCCCCAAGAGGAACCTCAATAGCTTTGATGGGATAACCATCCAGGGACATATCACCAAATGCCTCTTTAAACCAGCAAGACTGGTTCACACCAAACCAGTTGCCGTGGGAGGGTGAAGGAAGTGTTTGTGTGCTCTGTTCCAGATAATTATCCCTAAAAAATTCACCGGGCGTTTTCCAGGGGCCAAGCTTGACATCAAGGCCGATAATGGCAATCGGATCTGTATTTGTTCTACCAGGTGAAGTTTCAGGAGCGGTTTCACTTTTAGTATTCTTTCCGGATATCTGCAAGGACTTGAAATTATCCAGGTACGTTTCTGCTCCGGGAACGAATTCCTCAAGCAGAACATGTGCATTGATTCCACCAAAGCCAAAGGCGCTGACCGCAGCTTTTCTCGTTGTAGCTTCATCTCTCGTATACCAGTACTCCGGGTTTACGAGAACTCGGAACGGACTGTTATCGATGTTGATTTTTGGTGCCGGTGTAGCAAAATTCGCTGTCGGCGGTAGTGTTTTATGCTTGAGTGCCAGGAGAACCTTGATTAACCCTGCTGCACCGGCTCCCGTCAGGAGATGTCCGATGTTGGACTTTACGGATCCTATGACCGCCTGCCCTTTCTGCCATCCGTCTGGGCCAAAGAGCTTCATCAAGCTTTCAAATTCTACTGCGTCACCGACCGGGGTACCAGTAGCGTGACACTCAAATAAATCGATATCCAAGGGAGACCAGTTCGTATCCCGGTACGCTGGCTGCATTGCCCGGAACTGCCCTTCGGAACTTGGTGCAAGCAGGTTTCCGCCGAGGTCGTTGGAAAGCCCGATTCCCCTTATAAGTGCATAGATATGGTCGCCGTCGCGAAGGGCATCATCAAGTCTTTTCAATACGACAATACCGGCGCCTTCACCCACTACAAGCCCGTTTCCCCGGGCATCGAAAGGAGAGCAGATTCCGGTGGGAGACAGGGCGTTCAACTGGGTGAATCCCATGTTCGTATACAGGGAATCAGGCCTGCAGACACCGCCGCTGAACATAACATTTGCTCTTCCGGAAAGAAGTTCGTCACAGGCAAGCTTGAGGGCATAGAGGGATGAAGCGCACGCGGCGTCAAGAGTTAAGCTTCCACCGCCGAGCTTGAGGGCCTTTGCCAGCATTCCTGCCGGCAGTCCCGTAACATAACGGTTGAATAATTCTTCACGGGTAATATCCCATTGTTGTGTCGTATCCGTGAGGAGCTCTTCAAACGTTCTTCCGAGAATCTCCTGTGAAATTTTTGAAGCCTTGACTGTCGGGAGAGCAATATTTCCGAGGATGACTCCGGCCTGCGAAAGATCGGAACCGGCAAGGAGTGTATCGTGGAAAGCTCGAACTCCTGCCAGGAGAGTCAGGTGAAAGAGGGGATCAAGCTTATCAAGGAACTCCGGTGTGAAACCATATTCTTCAAGGGGGTGGAGATCGTGCCCGGTTAGATCATCGATATAACAACCACGTAATGAAACTACCCTGTCACTGCAGATGCCGTAGGGTGAGAATACTTCATCCGGTGATACCGCCCACCTTCCTTCGGGAATCCGGCGTGAAGATGAAATTCCATTCCTGATCCCTTCCCAGAAGGTTTCCAGTTCGAACGCTCCCGGAAAGATTCCGCCTATTCCTACAATCGCTATCGGTTGACTGAATTTCATCGTTCTTCGTCATCTCCTTTAGCCCAGCTTGCTAAAACTAACCGACACGGTATCTTTACCATCTGTATGAGTTGAACATAGTGCAATTTTAGGGGAAGTTACCGCAGATAATCCCGGGCAGGAGCTTGTTCCGGGTAAAAGCTTCCCTGAGAGTTGAATCGATAGTGCACTCGTAATCTTCAATGCGGGCTACCAGATCACCGTTAAAATCGGTGAATTCTATATCCGCTACAGCTTTCAAGTTAGAATCTTTCGTGACTACAGCCGTGACTTTAACACGATTTTTCGGAAAAGCTCTGTACTGCCGGTACGTGCCGATATAACAGGGCAACGATGCCGAATTGTACTTGTTAAAGCTCCAGAGAATCATCATCTGGAAACTGCAATCGAGAGCTAAAGGATCCGCAATCCATTTGCCACGGAAAGGCTCCCCGATGAATTCTTCCGGTGAAGGTGCAGTCTTCACTTCGCCCTGAATGCCCTCGTACGAACAACCGTTGATTTTAAGTATCCCCTGGAGAGCATCACCGTGAAACAGGAATTCCTTATATATCTCCTCGTTTCCAAAAGGATACCCTGTGAAAGACATGCCTGCAAACTTCGCTGTTTCTGCTGAAAGCTTGTTTGCCAGGAGGATATCGGCAGCTGCATTGTGCAGGAACTTTGAGCCTTCAAAGGAAGTGTGAAGCTCAATAGGTATCACATAGTATGAATCCCTGCGGATCATTTTTCCTGCCATTATACGGTAGGTACACTCCTGTTCCGCATCAAGTTTCAGTCCCCTGAATACCCTGAGGTTGTTAAACCCGGCAAAGAGGAACCCGGGATTGCCATGCACAGCTCCATGTGCCAGTTGCTCGACAATCATGGCTACGGGGACCACAGCTTTTCCGTTTATAACATGCGATTGCAGAAGGGGATAATCCCTGACGGTCAGCTTCTTCTCAAGTACTATCGTCATTCCTTTGGGTACTTCAACAATTTCAAAGGGAGTTTCACCGGGAAGCTTGCCAATAATTACGACTTCGACCGGACCTGTTCCGGGTACGGAGAGTTCCCGTGCCAGATATTCGGCTCCTGCTTTCAGGGGAATAATGCCTATACCTTCGCTCTCAAAAATCTTCCTGAGTGAAGGGGTTACCATCCCGCCGTCCCAGGGTCCCCAGTTCATGGAAAGCACCTTGCATTCGGGATGCAATGCTGCAAGGCGGCGGGCACCTTTATTCAGGACTTCGTTAGCTACCGCGTAATCCACTTGGCCTATCCGTCCGTATCGTCCCGTGGAAGAAGAGAAGAGTACGACGGCCCTGAGGGTATCATGATGCAGCTCTTCAAGAAGATTCATTAAACCACCGGCCTTGGTGGCATATACTTTCTCGAATTCGTTCGGTGATTTATCAAGGATAAGCTTGTCGGCCAGGACACCTGCACCGTGAATAAGTCCCCGAATCGGGCCGATGGAATTCCTAACATCATCAAGAACTGAATAAAGTGCAGCTAAATCACGAACATCGACTGAACGGTAGAACACCTTTCCGCCTGCTGCTTCAATTCGTGAGAGGGTATCATGCACCTCACGATTCGACATCAGGGATTGGTACTGTTCTTCCACTTGTCTGGGGGTCAACTTTAACTCTGCTCGCTGCAGGATCTGCTTTTTTACAGTTTGTTCATCATGTAAATCACGCATCCAATCCGGGTCCGGGGTAGGGGAGGCACTACGCCCGAGAAGAACCATGTTCAGCTCGAGCTGACTGCCAGCTTCCGCAAGCTTGATAGCGCATTCGGCTGTCACGCCCCTTGCACCGCCGGTGATGATGATAACGTCTTCCTTCTCAAACGGCAGGTTTAATTCACCCGTTGGGAGATCTTCCGGAACCGTTTCAATCTTGAATCGTCCTTCGCTTGTGATTCCAACTTCAATAGATTCCCTAGTAAAAATTTCTTCGACAACTAGGCAGCCAATCAGATTATAGTCTGTTAAATCACGGTCGACATCAAGAGCTATGCATGTTACCTCAGGCCATTCCAGATGGGCGGTCTTGGCGAAACCTGCTAGGCCGCCGGAGATTTCCGAGTGTCCCGCATCCATGCTCCTCAGGCCGAATGCCCCATCAAGACGTGAAATGGTAGCGAAAACAGCACCACTCCTCGTACCGGAACTCCTGAGTTTGGCTCCTGCTTTCTGGAGAATCCTGAAGGATGTTGTTAGGAACGAATCAGCGAGTTTACCGGGAGGTGAGACTATGATTAATCCGGCAAGCTCTGAAGCTTCGAGCTTATCAATCCGGTCGGACGTAACCAGCCGAACTCTGTAGTTTTTCTGCTCAAGCTGCCGGGCAATGCCAGCTGCCAGTCCCGCAGAATCATCGGTAATCCATATTTCGGCATTATCGGGCAAAACAACCGTTTTGCCGCAGCTCCGGGCTTCAAGCTTGTTACAGGTCAGTACCTCCCGGTGAAGGTGTGCTTGTTCAGGGGGAAGTTCATGAACCTGGATTTTCTGATGAAGTTCGATCCCCGAAGCAAACTCCCTGCCTGCGGGTGGTTCTGTGGTTGTCTTTACCGGTTGAGCTCTGTCAATCACGGTTTTTTTTAATGACTGCACGATATACCCTGTAATATCCCGCAATGATTTGATGGTATTCATGCTGTCAGTTGCAACAGGCGGCATTTCAGGTACTGCATCCTTAAGAACTGAGAAAATTTCGACACGTTTGATTGAGTCGATACCTAGATCCGCATCCAGGTTCATGTCTAACTCCAGCATCTCAACAGGATATCCCGTTTTTTCGGAGATGATCTTGAAGAGGGTAGGGGCAATCGATTCTTCTGTATGACTCTGCCCTTCAGCTGCTTGAGATGCAGCGACCTGTTTCGAAGTTTCATGTCCGGCAATTCCGGTAGTCACTCTGGAAGAGTTAGCACATCCGGAAATAAAGTCAGCGATGTCACGGAGTGTTTTCAGTGTTCCCATCTGGTCGGGTTTTACCGGTTTAACACCAGGAATCCGGTCCTGAAGCGCGGAGAATATTTCGACGCTCTTGATGGAGTCAATTCCCAGATCAGTATCGAGGGCCATGTCCAGTTCAAGCATTTCAATCGGATAACCGGTTTTTTCGGCAATTACGTTGAGGAGTTTACTTGACACATCAACTGCCGGAGCTTGTACCACTGCACCGGAACCCGGCTGTACCGGCGTTTTTTCCGGAGAGTTTCCGGTATCCCCGGCAGCAAAAGCAACAATATCTTTCAGGGTTTTCAAGGTATCCATATGCTCGGACCTGACAGTCTGGAGACCAGGAACTCTATCGCGGAGGGTGGAAAATATCTCTACTCTCTTATTTGAATCGATGCCCAGGTCGGAATCGAGTGTCATGTCGAGTTCCAGCATCTCAATCGGATATCCGGTCTTTTCCGCCACTACATCGAGGAGAACTCCCGAAACATTGCTTGTACCTGTTATCCGGGAGGGTGAAGTTTCAGCAAGCTGTGAAACTGTACCTGTGTCGGAGTTTTCTGCAACTGCCGGAGGTTTGCTAGGTGTTGGAGATTGAACGGGTTGAAGGGCTGCTGCCGCCGATCCCCTTGGTATGGAAGGAACCTGTCCCAGAGAAGCGCTGACAAGTGTCTGTTGCTGGTCAAGGAGTGCCTGGAGAGATTGCAGGGCTGATTCCTGATTTGTGAGGAACTGCTGGTGCAGATGAGCTGTCTGCTCCTGAACCGATTGGAGGGCAGCCATGTTCTGCTGGGTAATGCGTAAAGCTTCAAGAAGGGTGGACCGGTCTGCTCCTTCCGGGATTGACGGGGAATCGTTAGAGCTCGAAAGAGCCTGGTTTGACTGTTTGCCGGGTTTTGGAGTTCCGGGATTGAATCGAACTTCCGGATTCCTGCGCATGGTACGGGCTTCTTTCTGAATAGTTGTTCTGGCTGGAGCTGGAACTGGCGGGTAGGCCGGTTTCTTATCCTTCGGTTTTACATAGTTGGCACCGCTGATCGGTATTGTCATTTTAGCTTTTTTGTTCTCAAGGGCACGTTTTTCAGCTTCGGTAAGAGGATTCCAGAGATGAAGTTTGATGTTCTGCCCAAGGGCGGCAAGATTTGCCAGCAGGCGCGCTAAGTCGGTTAAAGCTCCCCGTTTCCCCTGGGAAGGGTCAAGGGTAAGAGCTTCATAATCGGATGAAGTTCCGAGAATTGCTTTCACTAGCCCGGTAAGGCGCGCTCCCGGTCCGGATTCGATAAAAGTCCTGATGCCTGCATCGTGAATAGCTTTGATTTCCCTGACAAACTCAACCGGTCTGGCCAACTGGCCCGCGAGGAGTTTCCGTGCTTCATCGGGAGAATCAGGGTACATAGCACCGGTAGAATTGGCATATACCGGGACTTTTGACTGCGGGAATGCTACTTCGTCCAATACCCGGCGGAAGGGTTCCTGAGCATCGGAAATGATTGAACTGTGAAATGCTGCGGCAACCTGAAGCTTGGTACTGCGGAAACCAAGATTCTTAAAGATTTCCACTGCTCGTTCAATCTCATCGGTCCTGCCCGAGAGCACTGACTGGTCCGACGCATTCTTATTTGCAATAACGAGATCAAGATTATGTTCTTTTAGTACTTCCTCAATTCTTAATGTTGTATCCTGTACCGCAAGCATGGAACCGAGATCCCCGGATCTCCCGGCCATCAGGTTCCCGCGAACAGCAGAAAGCTTGTGGAGCTCTTCCGGAGTCAGGCATCCTGCGGCACAAAGTGCGGTCAGTTCACCGTAGCTGTGCCCGGCATAGGCACCGGCTTCCAATCCGAAGTACTTTAATATATGTAGCGCTCCCATGCATACAGCTCCGAGAGCTGGTTGGGCGACTCTCGTATCACGAAGCTCTTTTTCCTGAATTTCTTTTCGCTCCCTATCAAACACTGGAACGGGATAAATAAGGTCACTCAAGCGCTTTTTTATTCCTTCTGACCGGTTCTTTGCGAATGAACTGTCTGCATCCACCAGGGTATTAAGCATCATCGGAAACTGGCAAGCGAGATCCTGCAGCATTCCCGTATACTGGGCGCCCTGTCCGGGGAACAGCACTGCAGGCGGACCGGAAGCAGGTCCTGATCCGAAGTAAACGCCATCAGGGGTACTCCAGTTCTTTTTACCGGCGTTCTTCTTAAGAAGAGTCTTTGCTGTGCCAAAAACCTTCTCCGGTGAAGCTCCTTTCTGCTCAAGAACAATCACCATTCTGAACTGATCCGATGGGAAAAACTCGTTTCTGGTTTTCTCGGCCTGGAGGCAGAGTTCCGGCCAGGTTTCGGGCGTTTTCCAGCTATCGAGCTTTATCTTGAGAGATTCTGCCGAAGGTGCGGAAAAAGCAACTATCTGGACGCTGTTGTCCCAGTCAATGACTGTTTTCGTACCTGAATATTCCTCGAGAATGCAGTGGTAATTACTTCCGCCGAATCCGAACGAACTCACAGCCGCACGTCTTGGGAATTCGTCCGAAAGCATCCAGGGTCGCAGCTCGGTATTTACGTAAAAGGGCGTGTCACAGGAAGCTAAGATCTCCATAGGTTTTTCAACCTTGATGGTAGGCGGCAGTACCTTGTAGTAGAGGCCAAGGGCAGCTTTAATCAGGCCGGCAACCCCTGCTGCAGCTTTCGTATGGCCGATCTGGGACTTGACGGACCCAATGGCGCACCATGTAGTATCGCTACTTGCTGAACTGTATATCTCGTTCAGGGCGGTTATCTCGGTCTGGTCACCGGCCTTTGTCCCCGTGCCATGCGCTTCGAGAAGCTCAATGGTTCGGGGGTTGACTCCCGCCTGTTCGTATGCTTTTAACAGGGCCTGCTTCTGACCGTCAGCTTTCGGGGCATAAATTGCTGCCCCCTTCCCGTCACTTGATGTACCAACTCCCCGGATAACTGCATATATTCTGTCTCCATCCCGTTCTGCATCCTCGAGGCGTTTCAGGACAATCATACCGAGGCCTTCACCGATAATAGTCCCATCACATTTGTGATCAAATGGACGGGCATGGCCTGTTGGTGAAAGTGCTGATGATTTGCTGAAGCACATGTACATGAAAATGTCATTAAAGGTATCCACACCGCCGGTAATAACGATATCGCTCCGCCCCGTCTCCAACTCGAGACTAGCAAGGTTAAAAGCACTCAGGGAGCTGCCGCAGGCTGCATCCACTACGCAGTTGGTACCCCCAAGGTCCAGGTGGTTTGCAATTCGCCCGGCAACCACGTTGCCGAGGAGACCGGGAAAGGAAAGCTCCTGCCATTCCACGTACGAATCGGAAATTCTCCGGACGACCTGATCGGTAAACTCATCGCCCGCGCCACATTCCTCTAATGCTTTTCTCCAGTAAGGGTGACCCAGCCTGGCCCCCAGGGGAACAACCAACTTAAGGGCTCCGGTAACGCCGAGGATTACGCTGGTTCGCTTTTTGTCGAAATTACTGTCTTTTCCGTAACCGGCATCTTCAAGGGCACGTCCGGCGACAATCAATCCGAGAAGCTGGGAAGTATCGGTTGCCTCTATCGTGTTGGGAGCAATGGCAAACTCAAGGGGATTGAAGTCCACAGGTGAAATAAACCCACCCCGGCAGGCGTAGGTTTTATCAGGAGCTTTTGGATTCTGATCGTAAAAATCTTCAATGCTCCAATGGGTATCCGGCACTTCAGTAATTGCATCTATGCGCTTCTTGATGTTTGACCAGTATGCTTGCAGAATCGAAGCTTTCGGAAAAATGCAATCGATACCGATTATTGCCAGTGATCTTGTCCTAGAGGGTTGGGAGGGCTTCATTTCATTCTCCTCTTTCGTCATTTTATTAAATATTTTGACAGTTCGGGTTCTTCCAGGGGAACCGGATTGAACTCTGGCCCAGGGTAGATACCAGAACTGCGAAGGGTGTTAATTCTTGTTAAGACTGCAGCTCCATGGAGAAGGTTCAAGGCAACCGAAACCACTTGCCGGTTTTGGGGATGCTCTAAAAAGCTTCCCTTTGTCCACTCATTGAAGGCACCCATTGCCGGACCGCACCATATCTGATAATCAATCTTACGATCGGGATTTCCTGTAATAGCCCAATGGGACGCCTGGCCGAGATACCAGCGGAAGGTAAGCGCTAACTTATACTTCGGGTTGTCCGAAGCTTTGTCAAGCTGAGTCGTGTCCCGTTCCTGAAAGTACCGGACCGTCTGGTTCCAGATTTCATCAAAAGAAGCTCGAAATACGGTTTTTTCCAGCTGTATTCGTTCAGCGGGCGGGATTTCATCGATACTGTTGTAAATTCGATAAAGTTCTGCAAGCTTGGCCGCCCGCATGGGGAACATGGTTCCCCGTTTTAGTACCTGAACCTTCGCATTCATTTCGAACATGTCAGCGGCGGGAGCAAGAATCACGTCAGCCTGCTGCACCTGGGCAAGCAGCTCACGAACGGCCGGGGAAGTCCCCGACTCGATACACGCCTGGTTGACCGAACCGGTCACCACGTATGCCGCTCCCATGGCAAATGCTGCAGCGGTCGATAACGGTGTAGAAATACCACCAGCGAGACCTACCCGTAGCCTACAGCAGTATTCAAATTCCCGCTGCTTCGCATCTCGAAGGGCAAGCATCGTCGGCAGCAGGGAAATTGCAGGCCGGCTGTCGGTATGACCACCAGAATCCGCCTCCGCGGTAATATCCTGTGCAAGGGGAACCTGCCGGGCAAGCTCTGCCTGTTTCTTGGTGATATCTCCAAGTTCCACCAACTCCTGCAGATACTTCTCTGGTGGTGGTGAGAAAAACTTCGATGCCACCTCAACCCGGGATACCTTGGCAATGAGCTGGTTGGGCGTAATGATATTTCCATCCGGTCCCAGGTGAATACCATAAACCCGGTACCGGACAACAGGCAGCGTAATATCGAGAAACGCCGAAGCTTCAACCCGATGTACACCTTTGCGTATATACATTTCTGCAATCTGAGTTTCGAGCTGGGGTTCGTTGGGACTGTGAATTAGGTTGAACCCGTAAGGCTTCGTACCCATGGTCTCTTGAAGTCGGTCTACGGCAGCTTGGATTCTCCTGGGAGGCAGACCGGCAACTCCGAAAAATCCAAGCATGCCGCCCCGGCCAAGAGCTTCCACAATCTCCACGGAACTGATGCCATGGGCCATGGAGCCACCGATATAGGGGTACTGGATGCCATGGTCCCGGCAGAATCCGTGATCTCCCAGGTTTTCCAGGGGAATTGCAGGAGAGTAGGCATAAATCGGTAGAGTGCCCGATTCTGGAGCTGTTTCTCCCAATCGCCCGGTACCACCGGAACCGACAAGATACCTGCAGTCCTTTAGGAGTACGAAAAACGACCGGTAAATTGAACGAAGTGCTTCAAGGAGCGCTTCACTCCCCTCCGCCGCCGGGTTTTCACCGGGATACCAGTATCCCAAACACGATCTCGGTTCAGAATGAATTCCGGAAAACGGATATTCCGGAGTATCTCGTCCACCTTCGAGGGAGTGCCTAAGATCGACATTTTCAGCTGTTGATTGTGTTCGAATATTATTCATGGAGCGTAGTACCTGTTTTTGGTCACTTTGGTGATCCTGGCGCCGGATACGGTAAAGGATGTCAGTCGTCTATGACCCCGAACCCTGGTGTACCCTTAACGCAGTGGGCGGGAAAGCGGTTGAATTTCAATCGTCTAGTTCGTAAGCGTCCACGATGAAAACCAAGGGTTCTTTGCGAGAGCTGAATTCCCGGACTAACTCGGTTACCCGTCCAATATTTTTGCTCCGCTGGACCGCAATAAAGGGCACCGTCTCCCCTGAAGAAGTCGTTCAAAATGTCTGTCACCAGTAGGACTCTGCCAGGCAGAAAATCACCTCCGAGTAAAACTATTGAAACTTAACCGCGGTACCGCTGGCTATCACCATTAGCATGCCGTCCCTGATTAACCAGTGTTATAAGATAGTTCTTGTGTTGTAGGTAGAATCTCAAATAGCGAGTAAATATGTTCAAAAGATTCTTTTTTCTTTCTCGTTGGAAATATGGGTATGGTATTGTAAAAGCTCTTTAATCGTATGGCAAGATATTATATCGGGATATTTCTACTTCAATAAGCCTACATAAAAAAGCTAAAGAACTTTTAGAGTTATATTTAAAATTCTTTATTTTTGGGTTGAAGGCCGATAACTTCTCAAAATATCAATTAGAATATTTGTATCAACTTAGACACCTTTTAAGTTCTACAAGTTCGGGGTTAGAAGTGTTTTTCCTGCAGAAAGTTGATATTTTTTTCTTTTTTTGTTAAATCTATGAGAAAATATTCAATTTTTTGTTAAGCCCAGTCAGCTTTACCCTAGGTTAAACGCATACTATACCATTTGGGTAAGGGTTTTGTGGATTTCATCAGTACACTTCAACCGGGCCGCCTGTCTGTTTATTATTTCCGAGACCAGTGGAACTAGGAACACAACCAAGCACACCCTAAAAAGTGTTAGCCTCAGCCTGGGTGAAAAAAAACATGACCCAAATGAGTTATTGCTTGAAGAATCCTTTGCTATATATTCTTTGGGTATGGTTTTAACGCTGATTTATGTAGAGGATTTAGAAGAATGGGATGATGAGATGTGGTAGGACCAGGGGCCGGTCTTTTTTTGTCTCAAATGGTTTCTGAAAAGGTAACCTTTCCACCGCAAAAATAAAGTTGAGGAAGCCATTGCACATTATCGCTTTGATGGAGATATTAATAGGTTGTTCAGATTCGCTCAGGAGGAAATTTCTTTACTATTTAAAATTGCAGCTACAACCCAAGGTTATATTGATGGTTTAAATCTAAGCAAGAAAGATTAACACTTGATGTCAAGCAAAAAAGAACTTAAAGCGTCGGGGAAAGTAACTTCGGTACTTACAGTTATGGAAACCATAGCTTGTATGAAAGTGTTAAGGCGGGCAACAAATACTTGACCAGATTAAAGTCGTTTTTAGTCTAAAGGGATAGAGAGTTTAAGTAAGTAGTTAAAGAAATTCTGTGGAAAAACCTTGTTTTAACATTAATCCTTAAATCGGTAATATTTAATGATAATGTAAGATCGGCATAGTCTGTGGTTTTGTCAGGTAACGGCCCGCCTCCACCAAAATTTGGAAATTCAGTAAAATAATATTATCTGCTTGTATGTAAAATACGAAGTGGGAAGCCGTAGTTCCTTGTGGAAATAAGGAATTACGGCTTTTTAGTTACTGAAGAGCCATAAAAACTGCGCTGGTGTCACAAGGTTGGTAGGGTTATACTCAACAACAAGCTCGTCATCTTTGGAACGGTTCAACGCGTCAACTTTTCAGGACATTACGTCACGAGACATTATTATTCATGACTATAAAGTTAGCTCAGCATAAGTCACAGTTGGACCTACCACACACGCATGCAAAAGCCTGTTGAAAAGCTGGTTACGCCACTTTCTACGGTTAAAACGGTAGCAAAACTCATCTAAATAGGCCTGTAAATGGCTTTTATCGAGGCCATGGAAAGTACCAACCATGAAAGCCTTAGCATTAGAAATAAGGGCATGTACCCAATGAAGCTTTTCTTCGGCTTCCGGGGAAGAAGATAGAACTCGCTCATGAGTATATCCTTGGGACTTTAACTGTGGATACGCCGTTAATCCATCCGTTGTAACTGCACATCCTTTGGAGATTGCTTGGTTTGCAAACTCTAATGCTGTAGCCTTGTTAACTCGATCCACAGCTTTCATTTTAACGTATAGAGGTTTGCCCTCGTTGTCTGTCGATACCGCAACGTAAACCGGTCTTTTGGAGGTACCACGGCCTTGAAAACCGTTTGGTCCACCAGAAAACGCATCATCTAATTGCACCAACCCCGCAAGCTTATAGAGCTGATCACGGTCGGACATTGCAGTTCTAATCTTATGAAGTATTAGCCATGCTGTAGGATAACTGACATCAATACTATGCTGCAAAGAAAGGGCGGAGAAGCCTCGTTTGTCATTGGCAACCAGGAATATGGCCCAAAACCATTTCCGCAACGCTGTGCGGGTCTTATGGAAAATGGTCCCTGCTGTGAGGGAAGCTTGATAATTACAATCTCGACATTGATAGTGCCGACGTGAAGAGATATGGTAGTATTCCTTGCATCCACAGCGAGGACACTCAAAACCCTCTGCCCAACGCATATTGAAAAGGTGCTCTTGACAAGCCTCTTCGCTGCTAAAACGTTGCTGAAACTCAAATAAACTCACATCTTTTTGTTGTGCCATAATCTTGGTTCCCCTCCCACTTATTAACTATGGCTATTATAGCACATATGTTCCCTGGTGAGAAGGAGTTACTGATTAAGCTTGATAATCATGTTATTATTTGCATTAACAATAGGGTACTTGAAAACCCACCAGCATAATTGCTTCGATCAGGCTCTAAAAATTTCTTCAACACAATATTACCTTAAAATTGACCTGGAACCAACGCTAACTATATTTTTCAATATCAAGTAGAAAATCCAGCAACGGTAGGGGTGTTGATTTTGGGGAGAGACTGTTTATCTCAATAAATTTGGTACTGATAAGTTGGAATGGTTTTTAGCTGGTTTTGAAACCCATTTGAAGGAATATGACTTGGCTAATTCATCCAATTCATATTTGGGGGACATAAGGAGATTCTTTCAGTGGTTTTCGGAAAGAGATCAATTTAATCCAGATGCCGTTACCAAATTAGATATTATTGATTATCGCAATTACTTTCAGGAATTCGGGGGAGGAAGAAAAGGGAGGGGTGCTGCCCCTTCAACGGTTAACCGGGCCTTAATAAGTTTAAGGGTGTTTTTTGAGCGGTTGGACAGAAAAGAACAGGCCGCTTTGCTCAGAACAGTCAGCTCTTAACGAGATAAAGCGATTGTCGGGATAATGCTTCATGCCGGACTTCGTGTTAGCGAGGTATGTGTACTGCACCGGAATGATGTTTTCTTATCGGAAAGGAAGGGGCATGTAATAGTAAGGTTTGGTAAAGGGAATAAATAACGGCAGGTGCCTTTGAATAAAATCATTCGCCATACCTTTTGCAAGGAAGCTTTAAAGATTATGACTTTAAATGAAGTGGCCATGCTGGCTGGGCACAGCAGCCTTGATATAACTAAGAGATATGTTACTCCTTCAGAAGATGACTTGCAAAGAGCAGTTGAGAGGATGGCCTGTGAATAATTTGCGTCGATTTGCGTCGATTTGCGTCGAATGTTTGAAAATTAAAACATATTGCTAAATAAAAGGGGATAATATATCGAACCAAGTATAAGTACGTAGGAAGCATTAATTAGCTAATATATCTAAATTTTATATTTATTAACAATGGGCAAACCTATCGAAAGGTGGGGACGCAAAGTACTGGGCCTAAAACAACGATGTTATGGTTGCCAGACTGCTAAAATGTTCTGATTTTATAGCGGTCATTTTTGTGGCCGCTTTTTATTTTTAAGGGAAGGGTGTGTCAAATTAATATGCAATGAAAAAAACAATATCTCATAGTTTAGGGGTCGCCCTTTACGCAGTACGAGTGCTGGGTGATTACCCGGAATGTCCACAGGACAATATGCTTTTTATGGCCGGCTTGTTACATGATATAGGGAAAGTTTACATTCCAACCGCTATCCTGAACAAAAAGGACAAGCTCACAGAAGAAGAATTCAGAATTATCCGTATGCATCCGCTAATGGGAGCAGAAATGTTAAATGAAATGAATTACATTTATGACATTGTTGAAGCGGTGCTTCACCACCACGAAAGGTGGGACGGTAAAGGGTATCCTTTTGGACTTAAAGGGCAGGAAATACCATTATACAGCCGGATTTTATCAGTGGCTGATGCTTTCGATGCCATGATTTCAGATAGGCCATATAAAAAAGCAATCCCGCGTAATTTGGCTTTAGCGGAGCTAAAAGCCAACGCGGGAACCCAATTTGACCCCTATATCATAGAATCTTTTGTGGGGAAGGTGCAACCGGAACTTAGTTTAAGTACCGATGTTTGTAGTTATAAGGAGGAAGTCAATTGGGCACAGACAACCAGATAGTAGTTATGGGTCTTAATAACCAAAAATATGCCTTACCGATTAACAGTGTATCAGAAATCATAAGGGTAATGGAAGTGACCCAAGTCCCAAATATGCAGGACTATTGCACTGGGATAATAAATTTAAGGGGCTCAGTTGTACCTGTTGTAAGTATGGGACTGCGCCTCGGTTTGGGAGAAAGTGAAGCAACCAGGGATTCGCGCATTATTGTTGTTGAGCAGAATAACCAGAAGCTAGGTCTAACCGTTGATAGTGTTTATTCAGTTAGTGAGTTTTCACAGGAACAAATAGAAGAACCGGAAGCACTGGGCGGTACGGAGCGATTTATTAAGGGTGTTATTCATCAAAATAACGATATGGTATTGCTTTTGGATTTGGGAAAAATAGCCTCAAATTAGCAGTTAAAGAAGGGAAGGGTTTAGAAAAATGAGGGGTATTAAACTGGGACTTAAATTAAACAGCTTAAAAGCAAAATTGGTTTTAATCATTATTATTGCAAGTGGATTAGCATTAGGAACGGTATCCTTTTTAAATTATAATAAAGCTTCCGGGATTCTTGAAGAACAGCTTTATAATGCTGCAGCCAACAGTGCCGTCCATAACGCGGATATAGTGGAACAGTGGCTGCAAGGGATTAAAAATGAAGTTAATACCTTAGCATTGGATGAGTATATCATTAATGTCGGTGAAGAAAGCTTACCAGTTTTAAAGGCTATTGCCAACGCGCACGATGACTATGAACTAGCATATGTCTCCGATGCTAACGGGGACTGTATAGGTAGCAATGATACAACATTTTCCATTACGGACCGGGATTACTTCCAGGAAGTAATGCAAACCGGCAACACCGTTATTTCCGACCCGCTGGAGAGTAAAGCCACCGGGAAACAAATTATAGTCATAGTGGCTCCAACCTATAAAGACGGTTCTACAACCCCTACGGGTTTGGTCGGGGTTACTCCCACCCTGGATTATCTGAAAGAAGTAGTGGCGGAAATGAACATAAACGGCTATGGGTACGGATTCATACAGAATTCAGACATGATGACCATAGCCCACCTTGACGACCAGTGGATTGGCAACAGCAAGATTGCCAACGCCGGGGACAACCGTTTAAACGAATTAGTTAATAATATGACTACAGAAGAAAACGGGGCCGGTGCTTATTCTTACCAGGGTGTTGAAAAAATGTTATCCTACGGCCAAGTTCCAAGCACCGGCTGGGCGGTAGCCCAATCGGCAGACGTGGCCGACGTAATGGCTCCATTGCAAGAAATTCGCAGTACTAACGTTAGCGTGGCCGGCATGGCTATCCTTGTTATGATTGGTATTGCCCTTCTCATTGCCGGCTTTATAGCCAAGCCGTTGGTAAAACTAAGCCTGACAGCCGAAGCCATTGCAGGCGGCGACCTGACTGTAAAAGTTGATACAGGTAGAGACAGCAATGATGAAATCGGAGTTTTGGCAAAATCCTTCGGTAAAATGGTCGAAAACCTAAAATCCATGATATCCAGCGTGCAGGATACGTCTGAAAAGCTGGCTTCACACAGCCAGCAAATGGCCTCGTCCAGTGAAGAGGTAAGCGCCACCGTGGAGGAAGTAGCCAGCACTACCAATGAAGTGGCAGCAACTTCAGGGCAGGGTGCCGAAAATGCTGAAGAGGCAGCAAAGGATTCTGAACAGGTACAGCATGTAGCGGAAGAAGGAAACAAGGCTGTGCAGGAAACGGTAGAGAAAATGCAGTCCATATCCCAGTCATCACAAAATGTTGCCACTGCTGTTAAAAACCTGGGTGAGCAGTCCAATCAAATAGGCGAAATAATCAGCACTATTACAAACATCGCAGACCAAACCAACCTCCTTGCCCTAAACGCCGCTATTGAAGCTGCCCGGGCCGGTGAACACGGGCGGGGATTTGCAGTCGTGGCTGAAGAAGTGCGTAAGCTGGCTGAGCAGTCTGCCGGTGCCGCCGGTGAGATTACAGGCTTGATTGAAAAAATACAGGTAGGTGTCGGTGAGGCAGTTACAGCAATTGATAGTAGTGTAGTAGAAGTTGATGACGGGGTTCAGGTTGCCAATAATGCCGGTGCCTCATTAGAACAAATTATCAAAGCCATAGAAAAGAATACCGCTGTTATCCAGGATGTTGCAGCCGGTTCGAACCAGGCTAATGAAGGAATGCAGCAGTTGTCGGCTTCAAACGAACAGATAACATCTACTGTACAGCAAATTTCCAGCGCGGCACAGGAACTGGCCAACATTGCAGGGGAACTGCAAAATGAAGTTATCAAATTTAAGTTAGACGGGGCCAGCAATTTAGGTGTTGACCAAAATTATAATAACCAAAAGGGAAATGACCTTAAACAATCGGGTGAAGAGGATGAACAAAATGATTAGTGCTAAACTATCAATTTAAAATGTAAAAAGGCCCCTGAGAATTTTCTCCTGGGAATTGTCTCAGGGGCCTTTCAGCATCATCACATTCGACTTAATCCGACAAAAACGGGTAAATTTTAAGGCATCTTCACCTTTAGGGGGATCATTTAATGGCACTTATTGATACATTTGAAAAAGTAATTATTTGGCGGTCACTCAAATTTAAGATTGTGGCAGCCATTGCAATCTCACTTTTAATCAGTTCACCCATAGCTGCATTTATTAACAACTTCTTGCACGGCCTGAGCATAATCGAGAGTCTTTACATTGGTGTATATATTAATACGATTATAAACATAGCCGTTGTCACTTCCTTAATAATGTTTCTTTTAAATAGGTTGGTTTTAAAACCGTTATCACTGATAACAGGTTCCGTTAGGGAAATAAGCAGTGGTAATCTTAAGGCCAATATTCCGGGTAATTATCATGGGGAAGTTGGGGTGGTCTTTAGTGAACTTGCGAAAATGTCCGGTAACCTAAGTCACCTGATATCCAATGTCCAGAAGGAGACAGGTAAGGTTGATGATTTCAGTTCGTCTTTAATGGAAATAACCAACGAGTCAAGAGAATCCGGGCAAAACCTGAATGATGCGGTATTAAGCGTAAACGAGAGTATCAATAAAACAGCCTCCCAGACAGATGAAATAACGCAGGTTTTCGAGGAATTGAATAACCTTTCCGAGACAGGGCAAGAGCGGCTGAAGGGTATAAGAGACCAGATGAAGTCTATGATGGATGCTGCGGATCAAGTAACAGTTTCTATAGACAAACTAACCGAAACATCCAACCATATAGGACAAGTAACCAATACCATTGATAATATCTCAGAACAAGTAAATCTTCTGGCCTTAAATGCTTCCATCGAAGCAGCCAGGGCTGGGGAGCATGGCAGGGGGTTTGCCGTAGTAGCCGGTGAGATCCAAAAACTGGCGGAAGAGTCAGCGGCTGCGACAAAGGAAATCAAAAAATTAATAAGTGAGATTGAGAAAGGAATTCAGGATGCCAACAGTCAAATGGCTGAGGGAAACCAAGAAGTCTCTGAAGGAAGTAGATACATTGAAGATTCAGCTGAAACAATCCAAAAAATGACGTTAATGGTTAATGACCTAACTGGCAAAGTCCAAAATATTTCGGCAGCAACACAGGAAGTTGCCTCGGCCAGTGATCAAATAAGTGCTTCGGCGGAAAAGGATATCCAAATTGTTGAAAAAGCAAATAGTTTAGCAGAAAGACTAAGTGGAATGTCACAAGACTTAAGGGGTTTAGTTGATACTTTCAAGGTTTAATTTGATACAACGGGACTAGGAGGAAACTTTTATGCTTATTCTCACAGCTGACGATGCTAAGTTTATGCGTGTTAATCTGGGTAATATTTTAAAAAAGCTAGGTCACGAGATAGTGGAAGCCGAAAACGGGCAGGAGGCCGTTGAAAAGTACCAAGAAAACAACCCTGACTTAGTAACCATGGATATAACAATGCCTGAAATGGACGGGCTGGAGGCCGTTAAAGAAATCAAAAAGATTGACCCCAAAGCGAAAATTGTGATGGTTAGTGCCATGGGCCAGAAAGAGATGGTCTTAGAAGCTATCCAAAGTGGGGCGATGGATTTTGTAGTGAAACCTTTCCAGGAAGACCGTATTCGTGAAGTACTTGATAAGGTTAATTAGGAAGGAAGATTAATATGGTTGCAAATCATATAAAATCATTCGTTAAAGGCACTGAAGAGATTCTGTCAACAATGCTGGGTGAGAGTCTTAAGACGGATAGACCATACAAAAAAGAAGCTCCTTTTTTGACTGATTCCATGGTGGCAGTTGTGGGCTTTAACGGGGATGTAAGGGGACAAGTTGTATATTCTTTTTGTACAGACTATGCCAAGAAAGTAGTATCTTTAATGTGCGGTATGGAAATAGATGCCTTTGATGAAATGTCGTCGTCTGCTCTGTCTGAATTATGTAATATGATATCAGGCCGCTCAGCTACATACTTTAGCGAAACAACTGATAAACGTGTGGATATCACTCCCCCCACAGTTCTTTCGGGAAATGATATTAAAGTTTCTGCTAAACCACCGGTGTTGTGCATTCCGTTTAAGGAAGGTGAAGATATTGTTTTAGAGATAAATTATTCATCAAATTAACTATCTTGTTCGGTAAGATTACGAAGTTCAGGTCAAGTTATTATATTAGGGGACAGCAAATCATTAAGATCGATAATGTCCCTTTGCTGGACAAACATGAAATACGTGGGGATTGTAAAAATGAACAATGCAGAATTTGAACAATATTTAAATGCCTATACCGGCTTAATAATCCATTATGCAAAACTCTTTAATATATATCAGTTCATGGAGATTGACGATATTCTTCAGGAAGGTTATATAGTTTTGTGGGAGGCATTAACGAGTTTTAACGGTACAGGTGATTTTTCTGCCTTTTTTTGCATGAAGTTGCGGTCACGGTTTATCACTATATGGAAGGGCTATAACCGGAAAAAGGTTAAAGGAAAAAAGCCAATATCTCTAGACTCTGAAGCATGGGTGGACGGAAACTTAAAAATGTATGACGTAATAGAAGCTCCCTTTTCGGATTTTGAAGACGTCTATTTTAATGACTTTGTGGAGCGCCTTTTTAGAAAGGGGGATTTTAGTCAGCTAGAGACTGAGGTTCTTGCAGGGATTATTAGTCAAAGAACACACGGGCAATATCGTGTATACAAAAAATTAGAAAAAGCTTTTAATGTAAAACATAAGACAATAGATAACGCTCTATACAGGATAAGGAAGAAAATTAAAAAACATCCGTTATTTTCCGAAATAGCAACGTAAGGGATTTTATTGTTAACCCCTTTACTGAATGCGAATTTGGAACCGGCGATGACGCAGACTAATTTTCGGCGTCAGTCGGTTCCTTTTAGTTTTCGCTTTGTTTTATGCAGGTCTTCAGTATTAGGAGTGACCAATTTAACTCAATATGAGAAGAATGACCAGCAATTGCGAAGAAACATTGATGGAGGAAATCGTCAATAGATGAATCCTAATTCAATTAAAAAATTTCTGGCTGGCAAGCAAAAACACCTTGTTAAACAAGGTGTTTTTGCTTGCTGATACTTGTATATTAATTCGTCCAATTCCTGACTCTGCCTGATTAATTTTTGGCTATTCCAGGTTTCCTGCTCGGAAACTTCATACAGTTTGCGCCGTTCGTTTTCAATGGCAATTGGAAGATTTACCCAACTTTTAGAATCCAAATTGATCACCGAGTATGGGTTGACAAATTGGAATAGACTGTAAAAACAAACTCAACCTCCCAGGCTTAGCCCAGACGGTTGAGTATCCACAGCCTCTCTCTGTATAATGGTGTTTGTCGAGAACAACCAAAAAGGAGAGAGAGACCATGTATACTCATCCTATCGTATTGCGATTAAGAAGGCAAGCCATGCAACTTGATGCTACAAAAACTCTTAGTCGGCGTGAAATAGCCCAACGGTGTCAAATGTCCCATACCATACTTTATAAAATCCTTAGGAGGTATGAAGAGCAAGGTGATGCTGGTCTTTACGATAAAGAACGCACCCCAAAGGTTTGGCCCAATCAAACGCCTGCGGATGTTGAAGAATCTACTTTAGCCTTTGTCCAAGAACAACCTAATTGGGGTCCGAGAAGAATCAGTAATGAGCTAAAAAAGACTGAAAATGGCGGTATAAAAGTCGGTGAAACTGCTGTCTATGGGGTACTAAAGCGTAATGATCTTAATACCCGCCAGAAACGCCTTAAGTGGATACGGGTTTTGGGAGCCCTTTACCGAATACCCCTGGCTCATATGCTGGGTGCCAAAGGTATGGCTTTTTATGTTCTTCCTAACCAAATTTACTATCTCTTTTTTGCTCTCTCCACGGCGGGAATACCGGTTGCTTTGGCCAGTATAATATCAGAAAAAATAGCTATGGGCCATTACCGCGATGCGTTACGTACTTTTCGGGTGGCACGGGCTGCGATGTTCCTGTTGGGGCTGACTTTTTTTCTCTTGCTTTTTGCCAGTGCAGGGTGGTTAATTGATATCGGTTTAGTAGTTATTCCCGAGGCTTACTTGGGAATGCAAGTCGTAGCGCCGGTGATATTTTTTGCTGCGGTTGTAGCCGTTTACCGAGGCCTTTTCCAAGGGTTTAGTAATATGAGGGTAGTTGCGTACTCACAGGTATTTGAACAGGTAATGCTGGTAGCGGCTTCCTTGGTATTTAGCTATCTGCTTTTGCCTCGCGGTTTAGAAATTGCTGCCGCCGGGGCTAATTTTGGTGCCGTACCGGGTGTGGTGGGAGCTACACTAATGCTAGCTTTTCTCTATCGAATGCAACGCCGGGATATACTGCAGATGGCCCAACAAGACTTAACCGGGGTCAGGGAGGGAACGTTTTCTCTACTCAAGCGGATTTTTAGCGTGGCCTTGCCGATATCTTTTGCCGGTATGGTCATGTCTGTGTCCACCATTATTGACCAAAACCTCATTGTGTCTCGGCTTCAGTTGGCGGGTTTTAATTATAGCCAGGCCGCCGAACAGTATGGCGAATTTACCGGGATGGCGATGGCGTTTATAAATATCTCCACTGTGCTGGCCGCGTCCTTAGGTACCAGTCTGGTGCCCGCCACGGCTGAATCCCTGGCTGTTAAAAACCTGGTACGTATTAAGACCCAGCTATCTCAAGCTATGCGTCTTGCACTTATTTTTGCTTTGCCTGCCGCCACTGGTTTGTTCCTGCTGGCGCATCAATTGACTCTGCTGGTTTTCGCTGACAAAGGCGCCGGGGTTCCGCTAACTGCGTTGGCAGCAGCTGTCGTCTTTTGGTCGATGCATCTAGTAACCGCCGGTGTGCTCCAGGGTATGAATAAGGCTGGCATATCGGTGCGAAACTTATTGGTGGGTATTGTCATTAAGGTTTTAATCACGTATTATTTCACACCCACTCCTTTGGGCATTCAGGCGGCCGCTCTGGGCACAGTGGCTATATTCTTTGTGTCGTCATTGCTGAATATAATTTATTTGTCTCGCATGGTGGGTTTCCAGTTTAATACCATAGAGACAGTGTTGAAGCCCGGCTTAGCCACAGTGATTATGTCATTATGTGTCCTGGAAGTATACCAGGTAACTTTTCAACAATGGGGGGGTAATACCTGGCCCACCTTACTGGCGGTATGCGCAGGAATTGTGGTCTATCCAATGGTGTTGGTGGCGCTGGGAGGTATCAGGTCGGAAGAAGTTCGTCGCTTGCCGATCATTGGGGATCGGACAGCTATTTTTTTGCAACGCTTGGGCCGCTGAGGTATAGGATTGGTTTTCAATACCTGTTGGGCTGGGGCCGAATTGCATTACAGTTTAACGAGGAAAAGGGTTAATTTTTACTTTGGGTTTACGCTCAAAACTTTTTCTTTTTATGGGAGTGATTGAATAATATGAGCCAGTAGTTATGCAGCCCACGTATATAATGTGCAATACCTGGAAGAAAAGACTCTACATTACTACGCAATATAGGTATAATGTGCAGCAAGACTATACCTCAATTCACGGTTGTAAGTTGAGTATGTAAAATGAAATCCCTACTTAAAACCCTAAAAGTTTAACTAATTTATCTGGAATTTTTCTGATAACTAAATTGGTTTTTTCCCGGTAATAAAAATCTGATTGATAATCTAGTATAACATAACTAACAGAAGTTCCTTCTCTCCACATTGTAACAACATAATAAGTTTGTTTTTTAGGGTCAAGGTGGTATGCTTTCTGAGGCAAAGAAGATTTTAATTTATCAAATTCTCGAACTATTTGAACTAAATGTTCCTTGTCTTTTATTAAGCTAACAGTTTTGCGTTTTGTTGAATCGTCACCAGTGGTTATTCGTGCATAAAGCAACTCATCTTTTAGGTCGGAATAAAGTTTATTGTAGGTTATTGACTTGTTGGGGTTATATTTTCCACTCGTACCGGTTACGCCTTGAGTAGATATTGATTTTGGTTGTAAATTTGAGGGTGTTACGCTACATCCCGCAACGATTAGAGTAAAAATAATAAAAAGAATTATGTTTTTTCTCATACCCAAAACCTCTCTTTAGAAGTTCTCTTCTAAATGTATTGACGATAAGCAATTATAAAAAGGTTCCACCATTTTTAAAAACTGGAAACAATATAATGTACCCTAGCAGTTTTAGTGTCTATAGCAAAGAAATATGAGTTAATGAACATTCTGTCTGTTGTGTGTAACAAGCCCTTTGCCTAATAAAAATCTGGAGTAGACTATTGCTAATCTACTCCAGACTGCGTACTTCTTGTGGTTTGGTAAATGAATTTTCCCATATATATTTGTACGTTTATTTGGCCACAGTAGGCCACAAAGTTCGGTTAATTATATAAAGTGTGAATCAAATCCGAATACGTCCTCGATATCCAGTGTTTCCAAAATTACAAAACTTGTTGCATCGGTATAAGACAAATCTTGATCTTGATAAAACAGCATGGGTCTTATTTTTAAGATCCTCATCCGGGAGGATTATCATTAACAACCCAGCTTTTTCTGCTTTATCAATAGTATTAAGAAAGTGGGTGTCCAACTTGTGATTGGTGCGATACCTTAACCATGTGAAGGTTTCCGAAATAACTAGCATACTGGTTATTATCTTTGTATCGCGCTTTAAGCTTGTATAAAATGACCGGGCTTCCTGGTGAAAAGAGTCATTTTTATCCATGATGGCAATAAACGCGCCGGTATCGATAAATAATTTATTATGAGGCAAAAGCTGCGAGTTTCCTCGACCTTAAACTGACTGCCACGTACTTGTCCGGAATAATAGAGCCACCATTTCTGAAATTAAACACACCAAGTTTTGATGTGTTTAGCTGGAGCAATATGTTTTTATTGTAGTCAAGATAAAGCTTTAACCAGCTACCGTGGCTGTGGAGAGTGTGGGCAACATTTTTTTGTCCAAGCCTTGTGTATCAACCTGTAGTGAAGCGGAGGGTTGTCCACAAGGCGGCACTATCCATCAGCCCTTGAACAGGCATTTAGATGGGAACAATGCCATATTTTTTTTAATAGTATGTCTCTGCATGTCCGGAAGGATGATTAAAAGAACGGAACGGTGGCTCTCCATTCACCATAACGATTGCCGAAATTCCCAGAAAACTTTTAAGCAAATTTAAACCAAAATACCACACCATCATCAACATTCTTAGCACCATACGAAAATTGATGTAATTCCATAACGGTACGGGAAATGGAAAGTCCAAGGCCTGTTCCTTTGGTATTACTGCGTGATGCATAAGCCTTTTTATAAGGTTGCCATATTTCGTTTATCTTCTCTTCAGGAATATGGCTGCCGCTATTATATATTTCAAATTTATTGTCAAAAATTTTCATCCGTATTGTACCCCCCTTAGGCGTATTATCAAGCGCGTTTATAAAAAAGTTATCAATAACTCTGGCAATCAAAGATTTATCAGCCTTTATAGCTGCATCGTCTTCCAGATACGTCACAATGGATTTTTCAACACAAGCCTGAGTGTAACGATTAATGACTTCTGTACCCACTTCTCTAAGGGATACATCCTCATATTTTATCGGAAATGAATCAGATTCTAACCTAGATAACTCAAGCATTTCACGGATTATCTTATCCATACGGTTTACATTGGCTTGAATACTCTCTGTATAGTGCTCCCTTTTTTCCGTATGGACATTTTCCATAAGGTTTTGGGCAAACCCTGAAATAATGCTCAAAGGGGTTTTTAAATCATGGGCTAGGGCATTCGTCGTTTCTTGACGCTGTCTTTCCAGCTCCTCTCGCTTTTGATAAGTTTTATAGGTTTGTTTTGCAAGTGTAAAGGCTACGACAGCAAATGTTAACAAGCAGCTGACCCACACAAAAGCCAAAGTAGAGGCACATTTGTCCAATAAATTAACTTCGCGGGCAAGAACTATCCAAAATTCACTGGAATAGTTTTGATCGTCCGTCACTTCCACCGCATTCCGGTAAGGTAGAGGCAAGTAATATCGATAGGTTAACAAACCTACCCTTTCGCTGGAAACATTACCCAACTGTTTCACAGCTTCTTTTAATTTTTCTTGATCCATTACCATCTGACGCAGTTTGCTTTGTTTTTCACTATTATGATAACCCTTATTATCGTGCCGGATATTTCCATGTTCAAAATAGGGTAAGCCTTTGGTATTTTGATAGCCTGAAACATAGACAATATCATCTGAATGTACCCCACTGCTTGACTTTACATTGCCGTTTTCATCAATGCTTTTGGCATACATTTCAACAACATTTATTTTATCAGGAATAATCATTTCATTATCAACCCAAAATCCTTTCAACTCAACTAAATATCCAGAAAGATCTCCCTGTTTTTTGGCCTTTGGATTGGCATTTAAGTAATTTTCAAGTTCTGTTATTTCTCTCTCGTTAAACCAGTCCTTGGGGTTTAAATATCCATATCCAGTATAATTTTTGCTTCCTTCCCTACGCTCTGTATAGCTGCATAACCAGTAATCGTTCGTATTAAAAATCAGGTTGTAATTACCTGTAAATATTGCTACTTCCGTATCTAAATAGTTAAAAAAAGATGACTTAGTGACGAATTCCTTTTTTGCTTTGGAAAAGCCCGTAATTTGACTATTACTGTCAATATGATCTTGCAGGACATCTTCAACTGTATTATTGACCTGTAAAGCGTGTGTCCGGAGTTCTAAGCCTGCTACTTTCTTTTCCTTAGATACCAGGAATATGCTGAAGCCTATCATCAGCACCAGGTAGGTGGTTATAAATGCGCAAAAAATACGGGTATAGATTGTACGCTTTGTTGTTTTCTTTTTCAATTATCTCCCCTCCATTTTGTAGCCTCTTTTAAACACGGTTTTTATTTGGATTGAAGCATCCCCTAAGGCTTTGCGCAGTTTTTTCACATGATTGTCCACCACTCTGTCATTACCTTCAAAATCATATCCCCATACCCGTATTAAAAGGCTCTCACGGCTCACTAATCTGCCGTGATTTTCCATAAGTATTTTTAAAATAACAAATTCCATGGGTGCAAGTATTACTTCCACTTCATCAACAAAAACCGTGCAACGGTAGGGATCCATTTTTATGCTGCCTGCCGTCATTAATTCGTTTATCACCATGCCTTTTGACCGTCTGAGTAAAGCCGTAACCTTGGCATAAAGCTCTGCCAGCGAGAAAGGTTTAGATATGTAATCATCACACCCGAGATGGTACCCTTGCAATTTGTCGTTCTCCTTATGCCTAGCCGTGATAAAGACAATCGGAACATCACTCTTTTTTCTAAGCTCCCTGCAAATGGCAAACCCGTCAACATCAGGCAGCATGATATCCAGAAGCACCAAATCATAATCGTTCTCAAGACACTTTTGCAGACCTTCATTCCCTGTCTCGGCAGAGTCAATATCAAAAGTCCCTCCACTTTTTTCTATAAAGTAATCTGTAATGATTTCTCTTATCTCGGCATCATCTTCAACCATTAGAAATTTAAAAGCCATTTTTTCACCTCCAAATATAGGTTAGCATACAAATATATCTTTTCTGTATCCTTTTTGTCGTTAGCCTCCTTCATTGATGGTGAATTGGGAACCGAAAATAACGGAGGCTAATTGTAGATTATCAAGGATGCCACTAATTTGGCTGCAGCAGACCAAGTGCCAACATTTTTCGATTTTTGCTCTTGCCCCGCAGCCGTTGCTCATGGAAACTGGGTCGTCTCCTTTCTGATATTCCTGTTGTTGAGGTGTACCAGCTTCAGCAGGAGACCCCAAATTGGGCATGGCAGGATTACCCTGAAGGCTTTGAATATATTTTACAAGGACCTGATGATTTCATTGTAATACCTGCTGCAATTGGTACATTATTAACCGGTCTTCTGCTCTTCCTGGTTAACCAACTGGGGATTTTTAAATTCAATTGGATAATTGTATAGTGGATAATAACTGTTGCCCAAAATATTGTTTGGGACCTTTTTCCTGGGATCATGGGTCAATGGTTCTACGGCTATAGCGAATGCGGAACGACTACAGGCCCTACACAACCAGACATACTTGTTTCTTACAGGTTTCCTTATTAATAGTGGTTGTGTTTATCTTGGTCTTTAAGCCTTGGGGGGAAAAATAGGAAAAAATAGACTTTACATTAAAGCCAGCGCCAATCTCTGCAATTTTTACATTGACTTCCAAATAGGTTGATGCTAAAATGTAGCTACCAACCGGTAGGTAGGCATGAGAACACTAAGGAGATATGTCACGTGAGCAATTCAACAAAGGAAAAAGTAAAAAAAATAGCACTCTCCCTTTTTGCAAAAAAAGGCTATGACGGCACCACTATGAGCGAAATTGCTAAAGGAGTGGGGATTAAGAAAGCCTCCCTCTACTCCCATTTTAAAGGAAAGGAGGAATTGTTTTTCGCGGTATATGAAGAACTGGCTCGGGAGTATGTAAACTTGATGGAACGAATTGTTGACAATTCAAAAAACATGGAGATTGAGGATAAGCTTTACTATATTTTCGAAGAATACATTACTTACTACATTGAAAACCCGGAAGTGCAGGCGTTTTGGAATCAAATCATACTTTTTACACCGCCGGAAATATACGAAGAATTCTTCTCTCACGTAAATAACTGTAATGCCGCCGTGCAGCAGAACATGGAAGAGATCTTTCGAGAAGGAATGCGCCAGGGACTAATTAGAAATGATGATGCCAAAAAGATGACT
This sequence comes from Bacillota bacterium, assembly GCA_009711705.1. Classification (GTDB taxonomy): domain Bacteria; phylum Bacillota; class Desulfotomaculia; order Desulfotomaculales; family VENG01; genus VENG01. The sequence continues at coordinate 12,715 of VENG01000029.1, read as the reverse complement.
TGGTCGTTTTGGGCCATTAGGGAAGGACTTCTGAACGGGATGATGATCATTCCGGAGATGAGGAACGAGGAGTACATTAAGGGGTTCTGGAGGGATTTTTGGTTCGGTTTGAAGGGGAGGGATTAAGACAGTGAAAGAGGGTAAAAAATTTAAGGTAATAGAGTGTAGTGGAACACCCTACGAGATTGGATGTCAATGGGGAAAAGCCGGTAAAGAGAATATATTGGGTTCCTTAGAGCAATGTTTCAAACTAATAAATCATGTGCACCAGGTGCCCCGAGAAAATGCAATCGAAAATGCAATGAAATATCTGCCCGTTGTAAAAGACTTCGATTCTTACCTCATCGATATATTGAAAGGTCAGGCGGATGGAGCTGGTGTAAGCTTTGAGGAGACATTCACTTTAAGGTGTGCGTTTGAACTATTTATACATTACAACCAAATAGCCAGTCTATGCACATCATTTTCTGCTACTGGGAAGGCAACTAAAGACGGAAAAACAATTCTGGGGCAGAACTTGGATTGGTATACCGGAACTCCGATAGACCTGATAAAGATCCACCATACAAACGGTGTAAAACAGTTATCACTTTTTCTGTGGGGAATCGAGGTTACCCTGAGTTCCGCCGGTTTTGGCGTCTGTGCAAATGGAACTTGGGCCCCTCCACAAAAATATGCCCTGAATATTCCTTTTGGTTGCTATTTGCCCAAGGTGATGAGGCAGAAAAACATGGACGATGCCATGGAAATACTCAAAGATGTTGCTCGGGGCTTGGAGTATTACCATTTAGCTGATGCCGGTGGCAATCTTGTCGGCATAGAAAGCATTGAAGATGATCTGGAAATTTTACACCCCCATAGAGATATTTTAGTTCACTCCAACCATTATCTCACCGAAAGATTCAAAAAAAGTGATATGGCCTCTCAAATCATCCCTGATAGTTTCCAACGTATTGAACGAATACGAAAACTAATAGACAGCCATTACGGAAAAATTACCCCGGAATTAATGATGGAAATCCTATCTGATCATGAGAATTTCCCAAACTCAATCTGTAGGCATCCCGGTGAGAATTTACCACTAGAGTATAAGCCTTTAAGTTCTGAGACGCTGACATCCTTTGTCATGATTCCTGAAGACCGGATAATGTTTATTGCCTACGGTAATCCATGTAAATGCGAGTATATAAAATATCAACTGGATTAAACGATTGCGCAAGAGATACTGCTAGGGTGAAAAAGGAAGGAGGGGCAACTGTGAAAAGCACTAAGGAGTTTGAAATGGTGGAGTGCAGGGGCACACCATATGAAATCGGCCTGCAGTGTGGAAAGGGCTGTAAGCAAAACATAAGTAAAGCCATGGAGCTAACATTTGGCGGGTTATCATTCCTTAATAACACAACCAAAGAAATAATTATTGCCAATACTATGAAGCTGCTCCCAAACGTTAAAGAATTTGACCCAGACCTCATTGACATGTTAAAGGGGCAGGCAGATGGCGCCAGTTTAAGCTTTGAAGAAGTATTCACTCTAAAATGCGGGTATGATCTAGGGGCTTATTATAGTAAACTTTCCGGTTTATGCACATCCTTTGCCGTTACCGGAAATGCAACTAGGGACGGAAAAACTCTTCTCGGCCAGAATATTGACTGGTTCCCTGGAACCCCAATGGATCTCCTTAAAATAACTTATGCTGACGGCTCCGAACAGCTTTCTTTAGTGCTGTGGGGTATAGTGGAATATACTCTCAATTCAAATGGTTTTGGCATATGTGCCAACGGCACGTGGGCAGCAGAGGAAAAATACTTATTTAACATTCCCGTTGGCTGCTACATCTCTAAGGCAATGAGGCAGAATACGATTGAAGATGCCATGGGAGTACTTCGTACAAATGCCCGGGGCATTGGGTATTATCACTTAGCCTCCGCCGGCGGTGAAATGGTGGGAATAGAAAGTATTCAAGATGATTACCAAGTACTTCTACCGGAAAAAGATGTGTTGGTGCACTCCAATCATTACCTTATTGAAAGGTTTAAAGAGGTTGATATGGTTAATGACCTTGTACCAGACAGCCCTAAACGGTTTGAAACAATTAGTAGGCTTATTGATCAGCATTATGGACAAATTACTCCGGAGATCATGATGGAAATTATGGCAGACCATTATAACCACCCGTACTCAATATGCAGGCATGTGGATGAAACAACACCACCTCAGTTCCATTCCGAGACATTATGTTCTTTTATTATGATTCCTGAAAACCGTACAATGCTTATCGCCTACGGTAATCCATGTAAATATGAGTATATAAAGTATCAGCTATAAAGGCACAAGAATTATCGGGGAGGATAACCATGATTAAGACAATCTGTTTTCTTTGCAATAGACCGTACGAAATAGATAGCGATGACTACCAGTACAGAAAAAATAAAATATCGAAAATCAAGCGCGTATATTTGTAAACATTGTAGTCAGATGCTGCAAAGGGAAGCTATAAAAACATCAGGAATAAATCCTCACGATTTAGAACCGAAAACGGAACAATTGCAGGAGAATTATGAGATTTCTAGTTGGGTGCATAAGAAAGGAGAAACATCGAGAAGGAATTTGAAGTGATCAAATGTAGTGGCACTCCTTAGTGTCGATAATTATTTTAAAATTATATACCCAAGAACTATTTCAGAGAAAGGAATAAGTATGTAGCTTGCGGTAATCCGAGTGAGTATGATAGTTTTAACAGCTTAGAATGGCCTATGATTCCCTTAGCAAACTAGATCCCTTCGACATATATCAAATGTATATATACGATCATAGAACTAATTATGGCAAAAATATTGGTTATACTCATCGTGGAGATGATACATTCATCTCTTTCATGTGGAAGGAGAAGAAGCTGCACCCGATATAAAGACCTTGGGGCTAATCATTGATAATAAACATGGAGATAGGGAAAAGGTGCTTTCCTTGGAGCCTAAATGGGAGACCAAGACCTATAATACCCTCCAAGAAAGGCCACCTGAGTATAAGTTTGACCCCAGGGAATCAGTATTCAAGACGTTTCGCCCGTTTAAAAACGGAAATACGGATAAACTTCAGGAGTTTGTCTTGCCTAAACTGAGGGGCGATTTTCCTTGGGCACGAATAAAGCATAACTATTGGGAATCCAATCATACCGGCCATAATAATCAGTTATTATTATCCAGCCCAGGAATCAATGCTGGCACAAGTGCAATTAACTAACTGGATTAATTCAGGTATTCAGCAAGGAGGAGACCTTGCCTTTGTGTTACTGCTGGTATTTGCCTTTGCAAATTATGGCGAAAAGGTGAGCTTTACCTCTGTGTATAGGGCGTCCTGGATCATACTGGCTTCCTTGGTCTACATATTCCAGATAATCATTACCTCCCCGATGCTTAAAACTTTGGCGGTGGGTTTAAACCTGCCTTTATTTTTTACTCACATCATATTAAGTGGATTCGGCGCTGCTCTCTTTATATACGCTGTTATTATCTTAAGGCAAAAGCGTCAGGCCGGTGATAATTTACTGCTTAAGGGTCTTTTATTTTTTGCGGCCCTGAGTGCCTTATTTGGCATCGTTGCGATTTTCAACAATATTTTGCATAATGTTCTTTACCTTGCCGGGACGCCCTACCTCCCACATACATACTACAATTACTTCTTGGTACTGGCGAACCTGTCCAAACCAACCATTCTCTTGGCTGCACTACTCATATACATGCAATCCCAAAAGACAGAAGAAGATGGATCCTAGTATTTCGGTTTACTGAACAGTAAGGCATGTTGTATTGCCGGTGGGAAAATCTAAGCCGTCATGAAGTTTACTGTGTTAAAAAGAAGTGCTAGGGTAATATGTCAAGAGTAAATTCTAGGAAACACTTCCCCTTCAATTTGGGCGTAAAAAACCAGACCGCCGTAGGGATTGCCCTTTATCCCTGCCGTGGCACTAAATTAAGTCCCTGAGTAATTGGAAAAACCGTTTGTTTCGGCTTTTCCTGGTACCAGGAAAAGCTCAGGGATATCAAATCCCGGTACACATAAATTTGCTTCATGCCATCACCTTTCTTTTACCTGTGGATAACCTATGATGGCTAACATGCCCAAACAGCAGGCAGCAGACAACTGTGGACCATATCACCCAGCATAATCATCACAGTTTTTAGCAAAACACCTTAACCCTTGTCCAACCGGTAAAGCTGGTTCTTTGACAGCAGAGCATATACCAGTCTCACCAGTTTCCTGGCTGTAAGCACCAATGCCCGTTTGTGAGCGTGTTTAGAAGCCTCCTGGTACTTCTTCTGATAGTAAGCCCGGTACTCAGCATTGTGTCTCCTCAAACTGTCCGCAGCTTCTATCAGATAATATCTAAGGTACCGGTTGCCGCCCCTATTAAGAGGCTCATCTTCACCTTCAAACTCACCGGATTGGTTGCTGTTCCAGGTAAGACCGGCATATTTGGCTAGCTTGGACTGGTTGGTAAACTTCGTAATATCTCCAATCTCTGCAATAATGCCGGCTGAGTATACTTGTCCGATTCCCTGTACTGATTCCAAGGGATTTGCGAATTTGGCTAGGTCGCGATTAATCACGCCTTCCACTTTACGGATGGATTGTTCGAAGAATCGGATATTATTCATGCTGGTTTCTAAGATCAGATTAACTGAATCCGCAAGCTTGGGCTGCAGCCGGTATGATTCCCGGGAAATGCGCTTCAGCTCTTTGGCCAGCTTTTCCGGCTCAGCAAAATGATTATTGCCTTTATCCACAAGGAATTGGACCATGTCCTCCAAAGGAGTGTTGATTATCTCCTCAGGACTGTAAAACTCGGTGATCAGCGAGCGCTGGTAGCACCAAAAACATCGCTAAATACATCACCATAATTACTGAACTTCAAAAACAACATGGTTAAAAAATAGCTTTTTTCACGGATCAGAGAACCCACCAGGTGGAACCTGTAGCGAGTAAGCCGCTGCAGCGGATAATACATTTCATCAACCTCATAAGGTTTTGGTAGTCTGCCGAATCTTAAGTTATCGGCAATGATAAAAGCGTCATAAGTGTCATTCTTTCCCCGTGGGGTATAAGACTTCTTGAAATTCTTGATGTTCCTGGCGTTGAGTTGGTAAACAGTTGGCCTGTATGGCTTGAGTTCATCAGCCTTCAAGATAAAATTCATCAGGTGGAAGTGGTAAAAGGATGTAGCCTCCACCCCGAATACCGGGTGATCACAGCTTTCTTGAGCTAAAATGTCTTTGGTTTTAGCCACCATCTTTTGAGCACAGGTAAGTGAATTATCAAAGGTTGCACTTTTTAAAAGCACTGCCCCGTCTGGGCCCATGAAGCACGCCACATTCTTAGCCTTACCAATATCAACACCAACATATAATGGCACTGTCATATAAAACACCTCTGGTAAGTGGATTACCTTTTCCGTTCCCTGCGCATGGCACGGCCTCGCAATCAGAACTGACATGGAGCGGGAGACTACCCGGATCTGCTGCCATCCAAGTTAACTGTCATGCCGAACAGGCTAGGTGTAAGAGCTCTCACACAGGTGGAAAAGAGACATACTTTACACAGCAGTCAAAGCTGCACGGGTTTCACGAATTTACCAACTTACCCAGAGATTGTTATAGATACCACGGCTGGAATATGACAACACCCAAGAAAACCCGACAACACCACTCCCCGGGGCTTAAACAACCTCACCTTGATCAGAACTGCCGATAGGCGAACATGCTAGACCGTCAGAATCAAGCCGGGCCGGGAAAAGAGAAACAGACTTAAAGAGTATTAGGGGTATCACCACCACCTTCAAGGAGGATACAGAATTCATCCTGCTGGAAATTTCCAGCGAGGGTTGTCGGTTTGGAGGGAAGGTGTTTATCTGAGATCTATTATACGAGGGAGGATAAAACATGGATAATAGAAGCACTTTGTGGGAAAAACACCGAATTATTTTCAAATATGTGCAAAAGGGCATATCTTGGCTAGCAGTTAGAGAGGAACGGGAAAGGGTATGGCTATAATTAGTGGGAAAAGCAATAAATTTTTTTGAACGGCGGGTAAAATCCTGCTGGTATTGATACGATAATTATGAATTTATAAAAATGAATGAAGTAAGGGGATGATTAACGCTCACCTCCAAGTACCCATATTAACGGGGATTACCTGATGTTAATCCGTAAATCGCTATAATTTAACGATAATGTGGGAATGCTGTGGCCTGTGGTTTTATTAGGTACCGGTCCGCCTCCACCAAAAATCCAGTATCCATGCGGGTTTGCGGCTTGTAAAAATGTAACAAAAATCCGTGAGTTCGATGGAGCTATAAAACGATATTTAGGTCATTTGAACACTCACTTTTTTAAGAGTAAAAAAGGAGTGTTTTTTTGTGTCTACCGGTAAGAAAAAGAGAAGGGTAAGTAAGTTAGGAAAAGACAAAAGTTGCATGCCGTGGGAGACAGCTCTTGAGGAATACTTACTGTGGAAGAAAGCGGAAGGAAGGTCAGAGCGCACAATCAGGGATTACAAATATCATGTTAGCGGCTTCTTTAAACGTTTCCCCGAAGCCACCTTAGCTGACTTAGATACTCTTAAAAGAAGTGTCGCTGAATACATGGCTGAAGATGTAAGCCCGGCATACTATAATAATAAACTTGTGTACTTGAAAACCTTTTTGGGCTGGTGTGTAAGAGAGTCAGTGTTACCGGAAAACCCCTTGAAAGATTTAAAGAGAAGAAAAGTGAATGACCGGATAGTACAGATAGATGACCAGGTTATCAAGAAGCTTTTGGATTTGCCTGATAAATCAACTTTTTCGGGGCTGCGGGATTATGCCTTATTATTACTTCAGCTAGATACCGGAATTAGACCGAAAGAGGCATTAGCACTTCAGCCTTCAGACATCAACCTTCAGTCTATGGAGGTTTACATAAAGGCTGAGAAAGCCAAAACAAGAATCGCCAGGACAGTACCCATTAGCCCTATAACCGGCAAGGCAATTCAGAGGTTACTGAACGTTAGGCCGGCATGTTAGGAAAATAATTTTTATAAGGCACAATTGTCTTGCCTAAGACAAAATATGCCAAGTTTCCCGAAGGATTGTCTTAGATTTCTATTGAAGACATTTAAGTAAATTATTTTCTACCATAATATAACACTAGGTATCATATCGTTCTATACTTGAAAAACTTTGCAAAAAGGAAAAATACTTATGGAGAAAACGACTGAAAGGCTATTAGAAGTATTAAAGAAAGGTAGGTTATATTTTTACTCTATGAAAGAATTATTAACTAATAAACCCCAAATATTGGAAATGGCTTTCAACCAGTCCCTTTCTGCTATTGCTATTCTTGATCGGGAATTTAATTTTATTCTAGTAAATGAGGCATATGCTAGAGCTGATAATCGTAAAGTTTCTGAATTTCCCGGACGGAACCATTTTGATTTTTACCCATCCGATGCAAAGGCAATTTTTGAACAAGTTGTTCAAACCAAAGAACCATATCAAGTATTTGCAAGACCATTTGTTTATGAATACAATCAGAAACGAGGCGTAACCTATTGGGATTGGACGCTATCACCAGCATTGGACAATGATGGAGAAGTAGAGTTTCTAATTTTTTCCCTAAGCAATGTTACTGACAAGATTAATAATGAGTTACAATTAAAAAGACTATTTGAGATCTCGCATGACATCATATGCATATCAGATTTTGAAGGCTGCGTCAGAAGTGTTAACCCAGCATTTAGAAACATACTAGGCTATGAGAAGAAAGATGTTCTCGGCAAAAACTTGTTTGATTTTGTCCATGCAGAAGATTTAGAACCGACAAAGGCTACTCATGTAAACGCTATACCGTCGGCTTCTCCGGTGAAAAATTTTAAAAACCGCTACCGCTGCAAGGATGGTTCTTATAAATGGCTTGAATGGTCGAGTGTTCCTGTTTCCCAAGAAGGGCTAACTTATTCAGTTGTGCGGGATGTTACGGAGAAGATAATAGCCGATGAAAAACTTAGTAATGCCAGACAGCAAATAGCAAACATCCTTGAAAGTATAACTGATGCTTTTTATGCAGTGGACAATGATTGGAATATTACTTACGTTAATGAAACGTCTGCGGAGATTATGGGAAAAACTCAAGCCGAATTAATTGGTGAAAACCTCTGGGATACATTTCCTAATTATAATCCCTTTACTTACGAAAAATTTCATAAGGTTATGAAAGAGCGTATTCCTGACCACTTTGAAGTCTTTGCTTCATCAGTAAATCTATGGACTAAGGTACACGCATATCCCTCAAAGGACGGACTAGCTGTTTTTTATAGAGATATAACAACCCGCAAAGAAAATGAAAAGAAACTTCTCGAAAGTGAAATGCGTTTTCGTTCACTTTTTGAGAACAGTGTTGATGGCATTTTACTAACCAAACCTGATGGTTCTGTTCTTGCGGCGAATTCGGCAATATGTAACTTATTGGGTCGAACAGAAAAGGAGCTTTGCAATCTGGAAAGTTGTAGTATTGTCGATTTAACAGATCCCCGCATTCCTCAAGCCCTTAAGGAAAGGAAGATTAAAGGAAAAGTAAAGTCTGAGCTTAACGTTATTCATAAGGATGGAACTATTATTCCGGTTGAATTCGCATCCCAACTATTTCCTGGCGCTGATGGAGAAACTCTGACTTGTGTGATGGTTAGGGATGCTCGGGAAAGAATCAAAACACAACAAGAGATGAATCGCTTGGAACGCCTAAATCTTGTTGGGCAGATGGCCGCTGGTATCAGTCACGAAATAAGAAATCCGATGACTTCAGTTCGCGGTTTTCTTCAAATTCTTAGAGGTAAAGCTGAATGTCAGGATTACAAGGATTATTTTAATTTAATGATCAACGAGTTAGATCGAGCCAATAGTATTATTGCGGGTTTTCTATCATTGGCCAAAAATAAAAAAAACCATACTTTAGAAAAACAAAACCTGAATACTGTGCTAGAAAAGTTATTGCCTTTAATCACGGCTGACGCAATGAAGCTTGATATATTTGTTAATACTAAATTTGGAAATATACCGGATATGTTACTTAACGAGGAAGAGATCAGGCAGCTAATACTAAACTTAACCCGCAACGGTTTTGAAGCGATGTCACCAGGACAAACCCTTACTATAAAAACATCAATGGAACGGCAAGATGTCATATTATCGGTTCAAGATCAAGGAGTGGGAATGAGTTCGGAGGTTTTGGAGAATATTGGTACACCATTCTTCACGACCAAGGCGGATGGAACAGGTTTAGGAATGGCTGTTTGCCATAGTATTGCAGAACAGCATAACGCTAAAATTGATATCGAAACCGGCTCTAGTGGTACAACTTTCTTTGTGTGGTTTAAGCTAGGTTCAGTTGGTTAAAAACGGAATTGCAACCAGTATTGAAAATATTAGCTTTGTTTAGTAGGCAAAGGTTACCATAAATTTCAACTAAGTAATTAAAATGGGGTAATTATATGTCACTAATGCCAAATGAAGCCTAGTCATAAAAAAAGTGCCCCGACAAGGTGAGATAAATACACTACGCAATAATGAAGAATGGATAACCTTTGACACTTATTTTGAACTCCTCTTTCAGCTCTTTATTTAGCCGTACTCTTTTTAATTCGTACTTTTCCAATAGCTCCGGTAATATTCTCTTGATTTGCTGGTTTTTGTAACGTCTTTGCCCCTTAAACTTTAAAGTAAGATTTTCAATGATCTCGCTTTCTGTAGTCCAGCCTTTATCATTAATCAATTGCATGGTTATTTGTTCCATTTGGCTAGCCACTTCTTCATTAAGGGTGGTGATGGCTTTTCCTTTTTGTTGAGGGTAAACCCTGTCTGCTTCTTCCCCGCCGAGTGTTCTTAATAGCAGCTCTCTGCCCCATCCCCTCATAGTAAAACCCTTCTCTTTGTATTCCAAGGCTTTATTTTCGGCAAATGCCAATACCTCTCCAGTGTAAGAAGGTATAGAGTAATACCTTATTCTGTTTACTTGGTTCTGTTTCTTTGTTGGGCTTATGGAAGATACTAACAAAAACTCAGGTATATCACTATCAGATAGTTTATTTATTAAACCCATGTAAGCGAGCAGCCCGATTCTTTACCCAAACTTTTTTACATCACCCTGGTTACACTTACCAGCCAGATATTTCAGGCTAGCGTAAAATAAAGGATTACCGTACTTATCCGTAAAGTTCTCAGTGGTACCTTATCAATGGCAAAATAATGTAAACTGATTAATATATTGAGGTAATAATTAACTCTGCAGTATGCTTCGGGAGCGATCACCTTTAGAGAAGTATTATCCTGTAACAGTTTTATATTGGTTTCCAGGGCAAACCTTTTTTCCTTTGCCACTCGGTTTCAATGTAGTCTATGCAATAAACCTGGCGCAAAAATCTAAGAGCGTCAGCTAAATCACCCTGTAACAACCTTTCCGTAATAGAGATTATGTTCGCCTTTACACCACAAGATTCAGAGTGGCACTTGTACCAGTAATACCCGGTTAACGGATCTATAAAGATATTAGCGGAGGGGTGGCGATCCCTATGGAAAATGCAATTAAACTTGCTCGGCACCCCTTCCGTCCGATATTTCCTTGGCGAAATATAGAAATATCCCTGATTCCAAAGATGGCTTTTTAGCTGTGACATCTGAATCCGGCGGCATAGGGGAGAATTTTGCTTACATGGATTTGTTTGTTTATAATGGTACCGGTATGGTTAATGTTCTGGATAATCTTGAGATGATGCATGAGGTTGCCGCCCCCAATACTTCCTATAAAGAAACTGCTGAAATAGATGGCAAGTTGACCGATTTTGTATATACATTAATCAAATATGATAAATTGAGTGGAAAAGAAACCATCCAAAATAAAAAACATTACACCTCTAATGCAGACACCATGAGTTTTTGTGCAGAACTCATAATGACCAGTCAGGCAGTCAAACTGTGCAGAATGAACATTCGCCTACCGGGACGGAATCTTTGACTGACCAATCTACGGCAGACGGGAAAACGTTAAATCTTCTTACCCGGGAGGTCTCATGGACGTGAGGAGATGAATTTCGAATCACGGTTGAAACAAGTTTTGTCATGAGAAGTCAGCCGAGGCCATAGTGTGTGCGTGACAGCGTGACTGTCAGGTGGGTTCAAATCCCACTGAGCCCCGGACTAGGGGGCTTATATCCAAACCTGGGGTTAATTCCTCAGGGGCCGGGCTAAAGCCCGGAGGGCAGGGCGCTCATCGCGAGGTGAGGTCTGAAGGGCTTGCGGAGAAGTACCAGGCCGTAATCAATTGGGGCAACCCTAAGGATGAACCGGTCGGCCAAAGACGGGGCAAGGTCGAGCCTGCACTATGGAGGCGAAGGCGTTCTAGTTCACCCGTCGTACCAAGGTGTTTGCGGGCGGCATGGTACGGAAGACAATCACGTGACTCACGGAGGCCTCGTATTGTCTGGTTAGTGCACCGAAAAAAAAATGGACCGGTGAATAAATATAGTCGGGATGGTGGTTGCTGTGCACAGCTATCCCGGTCAGACAAGCACAGCATCCAGTAAGGAATTCTATAAGCTAACCCCGAAGTGAATTCTGAAGCGGTGCGAGGAGTCGGAGAATCGAATAGTACTTGAACCGGCGAACAACAAAAACGTCGGGACCGTCCGCTAGGGACGGCTCACAGTCATCCCAAAAGGAGGCTGGATGAGGGGAAGTCGGTTCGCTCAATTGAGCCCAACCTTTAATGGAAAACAGTGAGTATGTTGCAGGGAAAGGATAGTTCCCTGTGTGAAAGACCCGGAACTTGCAACGGAGGAGACTGTTAAACATGGAAGAAGTAGGCGCGACCAAAGAAACAAAGGTTCACTCATTAATTGACAAAGTATACAGTAAAACCAACTTAAACATGGCATGGCAAAGAGTAAAAGCCAACCGAGGGGCAGGAGGAGTAGACAAAGTAAGTTTAGTAGCCTTTAATAAAGTTGTAGAAGAAGAACTAGAAAAGCTTCATACGGAACTTAAAGAACAAACATATACTCCCTTACCCGTTCGCAGGGTTCGGATACCAAAACGTGACAAACCGGAAGAAAAGAGATCGTTGGGAATACCAGCCATAAGAGACCGGGTGTGTCAACAAGCCTTAAAGAACCGATTGGAACCAATATTCGAGCCGGTATTTAACGATTGTAGCTTTGGATACAGGCCCGGACGCTCCCCGCATGATGCCATGCGTAAAATATGGTTTGAATTGATGGAAGGTTACCATTGGATACTTGATGCAGATCTCAAGGATTACTTTGGTAGTGTGGACCACGAAAAACTAATCAGCATGGTGGCAGGGAAAATCAGCGATTGCCGAGTGCTCGGACTTATCCGGCAAATGTTACAAGCAGGATATATGGAGAAGGGTAATATGTTTCCCACCGTCAAGGGAACCCCACAAGGTGGGGTTGCTAGTCCGCTACTTAGTAACATATACCTTACGCCCTTTGATAATGAAATGACGCGTTTAGGATACAAACTAACTCGTTTTGCTGACGACTGTGCGCCACGAAGGCGCAGGGCTGTTTAAGCCCGAGCTATGCTTAACCGAAGATGAGGGAAGGCCCCTCAAAGCCGCCATACAGGTGGAGGCTTTAAACCACCGTAAGCTGCTGTGGTCAAAAGCTA
>VENG01000028.1 GCA_009711705.1 Bacillota bacterium | reverse complement strand
CAATAAAAATCCCCCCAAACAATTTGCTAAAATTTTAGCATTTTGCTGAGGGGGGATAAATAGATTTGGTTGTTTAATTATGAAAAAACACACCATGATTGTGTAGGTAATTATGTGCAAGTGGACACCCAGGTTTTATCAGCTTCTTTTCTAACCAGAACCTAACTGTTTGTTCTATAGTTTCAAGCTTTCGGCTTGCAGCATCAATGTCTGGATTCAGATGTGTCTCCAGCATCTGTTTAGATATATATTCATCTGTCCAAAAGCAAGAATCGCCAGGCAGAAAGATTTGTGGTTTAGTTATGTTAATTATTATTTTTTGTAAATCTAACATTACAAAATTTCCTTTTTAATATTTAAACTTAATATACGGCATTTAGACCTGCTCCCCCTTCTTCTCTACCATAATAACGAGAAGAAAGCGAGTTGATCGTTAGCGTTACTGTACATTACAAAGAAAATACGCAGCAGGGGGAAGGGGGATTTGCTGCACACTTTGTCTGGATTACGAAGCACTTGTTTTATCTGATTTCTAAGACTCCCACTTCTATAAGTGGGAGTTTGCACTTTTTTTCTTCAGGTGGTGTGTCTTCCTTCATTTCAACTAGTTTACGCAACTTTCTTACTCTACTTCAATGTGTAATAAACAAAAAACTGTTGACACATTATGTTATGTACTATAACCTAACATTCAAATGAATGTTTTAATATCTATGGAGGTTGAATAATGGCCACTGATGAGAGGCTTGATGTTTGTGATTGTTTCTCCTTTGATGAAGAGAAAGTTGATCGGTTAAAGGAGCAAGTAAAAGTTACAGAAGGCTTAGGGCAAATTTTTAAAGCGCTGGGTGATGATAATAGAATAAAGATTGCCTACGCCCTCTCGCGGGAGGAATTGTGTGTGTGCGACGTGGCGGAAACCATTGATTCCAGTGTCGCCGCTGCCTCACACCACCTGCGTCTGCTAAAAAACCTGGGATTGGCCAAAAGCAGGAAACAGGGGAAAATGGTGTATTACAGTTTACGTGATGAATGCGTAAAGGCTATTATTGGAGTTGCTTTGGAGCATCACAGGGGGCACTGCGAAGCAGAATAAGTTGAGTGAATAAATTTTGGAGGCATAACCATGACAAAAGTGTGCGGACAGAAGTGTAATTGCCAACACGAACATGAACAAGAATACAAAAATCACAGCCATGATAAACAGGTTAAGGAGCAGTCTAATCATGTGGGTGAAACGCTCATTCTTGACGGTTTTCAGTGCATTGACTGTGCTGAAAAAGTGCAGGAGGAATTATCTGAACTAAAGGGAGTATCCCAGATTGAATTAAATTCCAGGCGGGCTGAGATTGAGCTGGAATACGATTCGTCTTTGACTGATAGAGATAAAATATTGGACCTTGTTGAAAGCAAGGGATACCAATGCGAAGTACACGCCACAACCAGCAAATCCACTAAGACCGTTTTTCGGCTTAAGGGGCTAGACTGCGCCGATTGCGCTGCCAAGCTGGAGCGCCAGGTGCAAAATACGAAGGGAATTAACAGGGCTTCCGTCAACTTTGGCGCCTCCAAGATGACAGTAGAGCATTCAGTTCCCTGTGAAGATATTATCAGGACGGTTAAGCAGATGGGGTATGATGCCTCTTTGGATGAAAGAATGCAAAGGGGGCAAATGGATACCTTTCGCTTGGAAGGGCTGGATTGCGCTGACTGTGCTGCTAAGTTGGAAAACAGCATACAACAACTGCCTGGAGTTAAGAACGCCAAAGTTAACTTTGGCGTTTCCAAGATCATGGTGGAACATTCTACGCATACCGATAAAATCATTCAGGCAGTAGATCATGCAGGCTATAACGCCGAACTGGAAACCAGTGGTGCCAAGATCCGCAGTTCCACATTTCGCCTGAGCGGCCTGGATTGTGCAGATTGCGCTGATAAATTAGAAAAGCGGCTAACCAAAACCCCCGGCGTGGAAACTGTAGAAGTTAACTTCGGCGCGGCGAAGATGACCGTAAAGCACACCGCCAAGGTGGAAGAGATTATCCGTGGAACGGAAGATGCCGGTTACAAAGCCGAACTGGAAGGGGAAGAGGCCGGGCCGAAGAGAAAAGACAAACATTTTTACAAGGATACAAAGACCATTCTTACAGGAGTCTCCGGACTGTTTTTAGCTGCTGGTTTTTTAGCTTCTTTTCTTCAAAAGTCTGATCAGGCTGTAATCGGCCTTTTTCTGGGGGCGATGATTGTAGGTGGCCTATTCGTTGTAAGAAGCGCCCTTTATTCATTAAAATCATTAAGCCTGGATATGAACGTGCTCATGAGTGTTGCAGTCATCGGGGCGGCAGCCATCGGAGAGTGGGGCGAGGGGGCCACCGTGGTTTTTCTCTTTTCATTGGGCAATGCACTACAGGCGTACAGTATGGAAAAGACCCGGAACTCTATCCGGGAACTGATGGAGTTATCGCCCCGGGAAGCCCTGGTCAAGAGGAGCGGCAGTGAAATAACCTTGCCGGTGGAAGAAATAGCAGTGGGCGATATCATTATCGTCAAGCCCGGCGAAAGAATAGCCATGGACGGTAAGGTTGTCACCGGCACTTCCATGGTTAACCAGGCCCCCATCACCGGGGAATCCATGCCGGTGGAAAAAGTGCCGGGCTCCGAGGCCTTTGCCGGCACTGTTAATGACGAGGGGGCATTGGAAATAGAGGTTACCAGGTTGGTTCAGGATACCACCTTGGCCAAGATAGTTGATATGGTGGAGGAGGCACAGGCCCAGCGGGCCCCATCGCAGCAGTTTGTTGACGTATTTGCTAAATATTACACCCCGGCAGTGATCGGTATAGCTGTGGCCATGGCTGCCATTCCTCCCCTGGGACTGGGTTTGCCCTTTACCCCCTGGCTGGAAAAAGCCTTGATTCTTCTGGTCATCGCATGTCCCTGTGCCCTGGTTATTTCGACGCCGGTTTCTATTGTCTCAGCTATCGGCAGTGCAGCTAAAAGGGGAGTACTGATCAAAGGAGGATCTTACCTGGAAGCAGCCGGAGCGTTAAAAGTGGTCGCTTTTGATAAGACCGGTACCCTGACCGAAGGGCGTCCCGAAGTAACCGATGTGCTTACAATTAACGGCTCTGACAAACAAAATGTTTTGAGTATTGCGGCCGCAGTGGAAAAACGTTCCCAGCACCCCCTGGCTCAGGCTATAAGCCGGCGTGCCGGGCTGCAAGGCATCAGTCTATCGGAAAGCGAAGATTTCCAGTCAATTACCGGCAAAGGGGCTGGTGCAATAATTGACGGGCGGCGCCATTATGTGGGCAATATAAGGCTTTTTGAGGATTTGCAGGTAAAAACCTTTGCCGGGCGCGCTCTGCTGGGTAAATTGCAAAAAGAAGGAAAAACCGCCATGCTGGTGGGTACAGGTGAGGAAATAACCGGTATAATTGCGGTGGCCGATCGTCCCCGCTCCAATAGCGCAGCAACTTTACAGGCTTTAAAGAAGGCCGGGATCCAAAGAACCGTAATGCTTACCGGTGATAATACCGGTACCGCCAGGGCCATGGCCTCGCAGCTTGGTGTAGATGACTTTGAGGCTGAACTTCTCCCGGAAGATAAACTGGGTAGCATAAAAGAGCTGCAGGCTGAGTACGGAAAGGTGGCCATGGTGGGCGACGGAGTTAATGACGCCCCGGCGCTGGCTACAGCCAATGTAGGAATCGCCATGGGCGGGGCGGGCACCGACACCGCCCTGGAGACAGCGGACATAGCGCTGATGGCTGATGACCTGTCCAAACTCCCCTATGCAGTAGATCTCAGCCGGCGGGCACTACGGGTGATTAAGCAAAACATTGTCTTTGCCCTGCTGGTTAAAGCTGTATTTATCACCGGTACTTTCATGGGTATAACAAACCTGTGGATGGCAATTTTTGCCGATACCGGTGCCTCATTAATTGTAATTGCCAACGGTATGCGCCTGATGCGGGTGAAATGAACAATATTTATGAGGTGGTGGACGTTGTGTATGCAGTAAATCCAAGTAATTGTAAGGGAATTGATGTTTCTCACTGGCAAGGGGATATTAACTGGAACCTTGTTAAAAATGACGGTATATATTTTTCTTTTATTAAGGCTACGGAAGGTGTTGATTACGAAGACCCCAAATTTACAAAGAATTTAAAAGAGGGCAAGAAAGCAGGGGTCTTAGTTGGGGGATATCATTTTTGCACTCCTTCAAGCGAAGGGGATGCACTCAATGAGGCAAAATATTTTATTAATGTAACCAATAAAAACGGTGGGTTTAGAGCTTTTGATTTGCCACCGGTTATTGATATCGAAAAAGATAACGGGCTTAATAGAGAGAAGATTTCAAAAATCGTTCGCACGTGGGTTGAATATGTAAAAAAAGAAACTAAGGTTCAGCCCATCATTTATTCGTACAAGAGCTTTATAAAAGAATACTTAGATGAAAGTCTTTTTGATATCCCACTTTGGTTGGCACATTATGATATCAAACAAGCGCCGGGCTTGTTGGGTTGGAAAAGTTGGTTATTTTGGCAGTATACAGACAAAGGCCACGTTAACGGAATTAACGGAGCAGTTGACCTTAACCTGTTTCATAGTAATTTAAAAGAATTGCATTTGCTTTGTAGCCCATAAGGTGCGCATACTAAGCCCTAAAGCGGGAAAACCTTAATAATAGTAGTAATAAACCCTGGGAGTGAATCTTATTGGAATTACGGGACAGAGTTGCCCGGGGCTTTCTGGCGGGGGTGTCCGGTGGTGTGCTAATGAATATATTGAGCTATGTGTCTTATTTGCTCGGTGTCGCCAATTTGCGCTATATAGATTGGCCGGCTATCATCATCACCGGACATACACCGAATAATGCCCTAGAAACTGTTTTTGCCCTGCTGGTGCAACTTATTTTCGTTGGTTTTCTTGGTATAGTGTTTGCGTATCTAATTTCTAACCTTATTAATAGCAGCAACCACTTTTTCAAGGGGGTTCTTTTTGGCTTCATATCGTGGTTTGCGATATATGCTTTTACTTTCCTGGCAGATGTGAGCAAACTTACACCGCTGGATATGGGCACTGCTTTAACTGATTTTGCCGGTGCTGTTGTTTTTGGATTAACACTGGCGCAGGTGTTGTTTCAATTGGACAACAGGCAGGGGTTGGAGTAACAACCAAGCCTGGCAAATAAGCAAGCCCCCGCTTATATTAAGCGGGGGCTTTGTTACGCGCAAGTGGGGACGGTTCTTGTCTTGCGCGAAAAAATGTAGTATGCTAGGGTCGAGGTGAACAATATGCCAAGGCATGCAAGGTTAAAAGGTGAGTTTTCAGTTTACCACATTATCCAGAGGGGAAACGAAAGAAAAAACTTATTCTTTTCTGATGATGACAGGTTCAGGTTCTTAGAAACATTGCTAAGGATGAAGAAAAAGTATAATTTCCTTTTATATGCCTATTGTTTGATGGATAATCACGTGCACCTTTTGATTGACGATAACGGAAATGACATATCCACGTTGGTTAAAAGTATCAATGTAAGCTATGTTCACTATTTTAACCGTACGCATAAGAGGTGTGGCCATTTATTTCAGGACAGGTTTAAAAGTGAGCTGGTGGATGATGATGGATACCTGCTCGAGGTAAGCAGGTACATACACAACAACCCGGTTAAAGCCCAAATGGTGACCGAGCCTTCCCAATATCAGTGGAGCAGTTATAATATATATACCGGCGGGGTAAAGGATAAAAGCGGGTTAATTGATGAAGGAAAGATATTGTTGAGCTTCTCCAATAATAGGTCAAGGGCATTCCAGAAATATATGGAATTCGTAGGCACAGAAGAGGGAAACCAGGTAAGTGTGATGGATGTGGAAGAACCAATGGGGGAAGACAATAATAACGGAAAATTTATTAAAACCATGGAAGATGGCCGGGTAAAAATAAAAGAGCTGCTGGAAAGAAATGAAATAAGGTATGATGAATTAAATAGCCATATTGATATTCGCAATGAGTTGATGACAGAAATAAGAAGGAATTCTTCCCTTACCTTAAAGCAGATAGGGGAATTATGTGGTGGGGTAAGTGAATCTAGAGTGAGTAGAATTTTGACTAAACTTGACGGGTAGGTGGGTAGCAAGCAAGAACCGTCCCCACTTGCCAAGGAAAGGATAAATTTAAAATGGGTAAAACTTTGCTTTTAGCTGAAAAACCCTCTGTGGGAAAAGATTTAGCCCGCATTTTAAAGTGTAACAAGAAAGGAAACGGGTATTGGGAAGGGTCTACACATGTAGTGACCTGGGCGCTGGGCCATTTGGTGACCCTGGCGGATCCCGATGCTTATGACCAGAAATACAGTTCCTGGCGGCTGGAGGACCTGCCGATACTGCCGCAGCAGTTAAAGCTTGTGGTGATCAAAAAGAGCGGCAAGCAATTTAGTACCGTAAAAGCACAGATGAACAGAAAAGATGTGCGGGATATTGTTATCGCTACTGATGCCGGACGGGAAGGTGAGTTGGTGGCCCGGTGGATAATAGAAAAGGCGCGGGTAAAAAAGCCGGTGAAACGCCTTTGGATTTCCTCGGTTACGGATCAGGCGATAAAAAAAGGACTTAACAACCTGCGAGACGGTAAAGAGTATGAAAACTTATATGCGTCAGCCGTTGCGCGGTCAGAGGCTGACTGGTTTGTGGGCATTAATGCTACCCGTGCCTTGACCTGTAAGCATAATGCGCAGCTTTCTTGCGGCAGGGTACAAACTCCTACTCTGGCCATCATAGACCAAAGGGAAGAGGAAATTAAGAATTTCCGGCCCAGAACATTTTATGGTATTACTGCTTTGGCCGGTGGTTTAAAATTGACCTGGCAGGACAGTAAAACCAAAGATGTTAGGCTTTTCGACAAGGATAAGTGTGACCAGGTGCTGGCCACTGTAAAAAATAAAAACGGTGTAGTTACAGATGTTGATAAGGCGTATAAAAAACGTCATTCACCCGGGCTGTATGATTTAACCGAATTACAAAGGGATGCTAACAAAATCTTTGATTTTTCGGCCAAGGAAACTCTTTCCATTATGCAAAGGCTGTACGAAAGTCATAAGCTGTTAACTTATCCCAGGACTGATTCCAGGTACATCTCCACGGATATGGTGGATACCTTGAAAGACAGGATTAAAGCTTGCAGTGTCCACCCATATGCAAAATTAACCGGCAAATTACTACGCAAGCCCATAAAGCCCAATAAATCTTACGTTGATAACAGTAAGGTGACGGATCACCATGCTATTATACCCACAGAGCAGGCACCTGTCCTGAGCAACTTAAGTGATGCGGAAAGAAAAATCTATGATTTGGTTGTTAAACGGTTTTTGGCGGTGCTATACCCGCCATTTGAGTTTGAGCAGACCACTGTAAAAGCAAAAATAGGCGATGAGTCTTTTACTGCCAGAGGAAAAGTGGTTATTGCCCAGGGTTGGAAGGAAGTTTACGAAAATAACTTCGAGGAAGAGGAATCAGGTGAAAGCGTAGCTGAACAAATACTTCCCGATATGAAAAAAGGTGATAGCTTAAAGATAGTGGATGTATTCCAAACCACGGGTGAAACTCGCCCTCCGGAGCCTTTTAACGAGGGAACTTTGCTTTCTGCCATGGAAAATCCCGGTAAGTATATGTCCGGTGGAAACAAGGATTTGATTAAAACCATTGGTAAAACCGGTGGGCTGGGAACGGTTGCCACACGGGCCGATATAATAGAAAAGCTGTTTAAAAGCTTTTTGATTGAGAAAAAGGGGAAGCACATTTTCATCACCTCCAAGGGCAAGCAGCTGCTGAATTTAGTTCCCGATGGCTTAAAGACACCTGCTTTAACAGCGGAGTGGGAGCAGAAGCTGGAGTCCATTGCCAGGGGTGACTTAAATAAAAACAAATTTATCAGTGAAATGAAGCAGTATGCCACAGGCGCCGTTAATGAGATTAAAAACAGCGAGGATAAATTTAAACATGATAATCTCACGGGAGAAAGGTGTCCTGAGTGCGGCAAGTATATGCTTGAGGTTAACGGTAAAAAAGGTAAACTGCTTGTCTGCCAGGACAGGGAGTGCGGTCATAGAAAAGGTGTCAGTAAGATAACTAATGCTAGGTGCCCTAACTGCCATAAAAAGCTGGAACTGCGTGGAGAAGGGGAAGGGCAGATATTCGTATGTAAATGTGGTCACAGGGAAAAACTTAGTGCCTTTAACGAGAGAAAGAAAGCAGACAAGAATAGCATATCCAAGAAAGAGGCTTCCAAATATCTCAGGGAGCAAAAAAAGTCTAATGAGGAATTGACAAATCCCGCCCTTGCAGAGGCACTGGCCAAACTTAAACTGAAATAATGGATTTACAGACGGCGGAAAGGAGCATAGAATTCATGGATAGTATAGTACACTCCTTAGGTCTGAATGCAACGATTATTGCCCAGATTTTTAATTTTTTAATTCTCATTGTCCTACTGGGACTGCCGTTTCTACTGGTGATAGCTGGTTTTATCTATGGTGTTGTCACCATCTCAGACTTGAAAAAGAGGGTGCGTAAGCTGGATGACGCGGTGAATGAATTGAAAAATGAACGATGCCATAAGACAGAAACGGAGAAAACAAAGCCCCCGCTATAAAGAAAGAATACGGGGGCTAGCAAGCAAGAACCGTCCCCACTTGCTAGAGGGCGTCGTGGAGCTCTAATAGTACTGCTGAAACGTGCAGTATTTCTTTTTCTGTGGCATCTTTGTCGTTACCACGGAGTGCTGCCATGAGGTGGCCGAAATGTTCGGCGGCTATTAGGCCCCACTCCTTTGGGGGGCGGGACTCATCGGCTTCCGGGTCGCCGTGGTGCATGCGGTTTAACTCGGCCTGCAGTAATGTCTTTTTCAAGAAATCTTTTCCGTCCATTTAAATTCTCCTATCCTCTTTTAGTGATTGTTTAAGCTAGTTGGAAACGGGCGGTGCTCCCTCTTTCCGCCGGGCTTATCTCCAGCCTGGCGTCGATGCGTTCTTTCAGCTCAGAGACGTGGGAGATAATGCCTACCAGCCGGCCGCTTTCCCGCAGGTCAATTAAGGTGCGCAGTGCAAAGTCCAGTGATTCTGTGTCCAGGGTGCCGAAGCCTTCATCGATAAAAATGGTATCCAAGTGGATACCACCGGCATAGGATTGCACCACGTCGGCCAGGCCGAGGGCCAGGGACAAAGAGGCCAGGAAGGTTTCTCCCCCGGACAGTGTTGCCACGCCCCGGGATACTCCGGTATAAGTATCGAAAACTTCCAGTTCCAGGCCGCCCGCTGCATTCCTGCGGGCCCTGTCCAGGGTGCGGTGCAGGTGATACCGGCCGCGGCTCATTAAGCTGAGCCTTTTGGTGGCAGCCGCGGTGACTTCGTCTAGTAAGGCTCCCAATACAAAGCGCTGAAATGTTAAGCCGTAAGCATTTTTGCCGTTGGCAACGTCGGATAGATGTCCCAGCAGTGTGTAGTGTCCTTCCATTTTATGTAAAGATTTTTGTAATTCTGACAGGCTGTCCAGCCATTCTTTTTCGCGTTTTATTTGCAGCCGCGCTTCTGTTTCTTGGCTGAGTATATGATTGAATGCTGTTTGCGCATCCGTAACCGCGGCCCCTAGCGTTTCCAGGTCAGGCTCCATTAATCCTTCCGCTGCCTCCCGGGCCCGCTTCAAACGGTCTCGGGCCGCACTCAGGTTTTGATCATATGTTTGCAGATTCTCTTCCAGGGTTTGTATTTCTTTCGGTGGTCTTTTGGCCTCTGTATAATCAGAAAAGCCCTTAAAACCAGCCTCATCCAGGCGTTGCCGGAGGTTACGCTCCTCATCCCCGGCGTGTTTTTGGGCGGCCTGCAGGGTGTCCGTGGCTGACTGCACTTCACTGTTGGCCCTGGCCAGAGCCGCTGCTGCATTTCCGGCATCTTGCTGGGCTTGCTCGTAGGCAGATAACAGTTGATCCCGCCTCTTCCGGGCCTTTGCCTGAGCCCATTGCAGTGCCTGCAGGTCCCTCAGTTCTGCCGGGATGGCAGATTCACGTTCTTGTAAAGTGGCCTGCGCGTTGGCGAGGTTTAAATGCGCTTCCTGCAGATATTTATTTGTTGTATCTACAAAATTGCTTGCTGCTTTTTCCTTTTCTTTTAAATCTTCCAGTTGCCGGTAAAGGGTGGTAAATACTTTCTCAGCCTGTTTTGCTTCTGTCCACAGTCTTTGGGCTTCCTTAGCATCATTTTGAAGTGTGGTTAAGTCAACTTCAGCTTTTTCCCCCAGTGCATTTTCCAAATCTTCAACTCTCAAGGTTATGTTCAGCTTTTTATTTTCCGTTTCTTTTAGCACTTTACGCGCATTTTCATGTGCTATTTCGTAATCTTTTAATTCTTGCTGCTTGTTTTTAATGTCCTCTTCTGAAGGCAGGCGGGCATCACTCCGGGTGGGGGTAGGGTGCTCGGTGGAACCGCAAACCGGGCAAGGCTTACCCAGAATCAGTTTACCGGCGAGTATGGCCGCCTGGCCGTTATTCCATGCCTCCTGGAGTAATGTCAGCTCTTTTTTGGTTTTTTCGTAATTTCCTTCAGCCTTGCCGAACGTAGCATATGCTTGCTGGTATGCGGTTAAAGCCTTATTTAATTGTTGCCGGTACTGCTCCAGGGTTTTTCGTTTTTCAAATATATTATTAGCTTCCTTATATCTGTATTCCAGCGCTGCCAGCTGACCGGCTAAATGTTGAGCCTTATCACGAGCAGTAGTCTGTTTTTCAATTTGAAATTGAATGGCCGTTAAAGTTTCCCGGGCCTTACTATGTTTGTTTTCCGCGCTTTTTACTTCTTCCCGGGCTTTTTGCACCGGCCGGCGGGCTACTTCCAGGGCTTTCACTTTCTCATTAATGTCATCCAGGCGGGTAACCTCACGGCGGGCCGTCTCCCGCTCGGTCTCCTTTTTTTTCTCAGCGGCTAATTGTTTATCTGCCTTTTCTTTGGCATCTGCAGCTGTCTTTTGTTGTTGGATTCTTGTGGCATAGTTTTGGGCTGCTTTATGTGCCTCAACCTGCCTGGATTTCAGTGACTTTTCCGCATCCACCAGGCTTAAAGCCAGGCGGGCCCTATTTAACTTATGCCGCTTTAAATCCATGTCCTTGGTTCTAGCTTCCAGTTTACTGACGACATTTTGGGCATCATTTCTTTCCCGGATTTTATCCTGGGTTTGCTGCCCGGCTGTTAATTCCGCCTGTGCTTTTCTTAAAGCTTGTTCACCGGCAGTTTTTTTTGCACCCAGTTCTTTTAAGTACAGTTGATGCTCATCATATTGCTGCTGTAATGCTTCTCGTGTTTCAGCCTTTGACTCCTTTAGTATCCATTGTTTACGCTCGGATAGTGCTTTTAATTCGTTTTCCAGTTTCTTTGCCGATTCTTTTAAGCATAGTTCAATGCGCCGGTAAAGTTCGGTGTGAAAAAGTGTTTCCAATATTTCCTGGCGCTTAGCAGAATTGGCCGTTAACAATTCTCGAAATTCCCCCTGGGGCAGCATCACTACCTGGCGAAACTGGTGGTTTTTAAACCCTAACAATCTTTCCACGGCCTCGGTAACCTTTACCGTCCCGCTGGCCATAACGGTTCCTTCTTCCCGGTCGCTTTCGGTGCCGCTACGTTTCCATAAGGTGGCGTTGCTGTTCATGACTGTGGTGCCCGCGCCTTTCTTTTTGGGGCGGTCCTGTTCCGGGTGGCGTTTTATGCGGTAAACTTCTTTACCTATGGTAAAGTCAAAAACCACTTCGGTGATTGTTGACAGGTCAGCATAATCGCTGCGCATTTGCTTGCCGTTACGCTGGGCTCCGCTGGTACTCCCGTAAAGGGCGAAGCACATGGCATCTAAAATGGTGGTTTTGCCGGACCCGGTGGGGCCGTGGATTAGGAAAAAGGAACGGCCTTCTAATTCTGTGAAGTCCACTGTTTGGATGCCCGGGTAAGGCCCGAAGGCGCTCATGTATATTTTTACCGGTCGCATGCTTACACCTCCCGTTCCTGGCGAAAAACTGTATCCATTGTCTCGGCGAACAATTCAGTCTGTTCCCGGGACAGTGGCTCGCCGGTTATTTGAATGAAGAAATCAGAAAAAAGGTCCGTTTCGTTCCGGCCGCGGTGGTCACCGCTTGGCCCATGCAGTTCCCCGGCGTTTGTCATATGAGGGCGCTCAATATGAAGTACATTGGGATAAACCGTGCGCAGTTTACCGATGGCGTCGTAGACGGCGCCGGGATCCTTTAGCGTCACCATAATATAATCTTCCTTATTTTCTCCACTTTGGGGCCCTGCCAGGATATCGGTTAAGTTTCCTTCCAGGCGGCGCACATCCCGCCGGGGAGTAAGGGTTATTTCTTCCTGAATGATTTTCCCGGCGTCATTCATTTCCACCATGGTTACTGATTTGCGGTGAGTGGCCTCCGAGAAAGAGTATTTCATTAAAGAACCGGCATAGCGAATACTTGCCCCGCCGGCGTTTTGGGGTTGGTGCAGGTGACCGAGGGCCGTATAATGGAAAGGCTGGAAACAGGTGGTGTTAACTTGGCTGGAACCACCGATGGATAATGGCCTTTCGGACTCACTTTCTTCTCCGCCTGCCACATAGGCATGAACCAGGGCAACCTTACGCTTATTATCGGGAATTTGCCCAACTATATGATTAATCATGGATTGTAAAGCTTGTTGTTGGTTTGACGCGTCTGGTACCGCTAACCGTTCTCTAACCACCGGGGGTTCCGCGTAGGGGAGCGGGCAAAAATATACGGGCCCGCCGGCATCGGGAATTGCCACCGGGGTAAGGTCTTTACTGACCTCGCCAATCACGTATAAACCCTGCCGGGCCAAAAGGCGGGTACCAAAACCCAGGCGTTCCGGGCTATCGTGGTTACCCGCAATTAAGATCACCGGCACCTTGTAATCCAAAAGGATCCGGGAGAGAACATCGTCCAGAAGGTCAACTGCATCCGTCGGGGGGACGGATCGGTCATATATGTCCCCGGCGATTAAAACTACGTCCGGCCGGGCATCATCCACAAGATCAACAAACCGATCAAGGAGGTATGCCTGGTCGTCTGTCAGGTGTACCCCGTGGAATATACGTCCCAGGTGCCAATCCGAGGTGTGTAGTATGCGCATTTATTATTAACCTCCCGTTGCAGGTTTTTAAAGTTGTAAAAGTTCTGGGTCTACAAAACTGTTGTTCGGTATATGCCCATGGGAAAGCATTCCACATCAAAACAGAAATTCCTCTTGTATTTGTCTAAAAAAGAAGCATGCATAAACAGTGCTTGAAAAAAATAGGTATTGTTAATTATCCTGATGTGTGTTTGTGAGTAACTTCCAAGGAGATGAGTGAAAATGAAAGAGCGGGGAGACAATGCAGCGCAAATCGCGGAAAAAATGATAGTAAATGAATGTACTCATATTACTTATCCCCAGGTGGTAAACTTGAGAGATAGCGCAGCTCAAAATAAAATCAACGAAGCTATTGAAAGGCAGGTATACAGCCTGATTCCACCGGAGGGCTGCGACGTGTGGGGTGAAATTTTCGGCAAGTACCGGGTAACACTTAATGACAGGGGTATATTAAGCGTAAATATCCAATTTTATAAAATCAGGCAACACGCCGCCAATGGCCTCAACATGCAGAAATCAGTTACTGCGGATTTGGACACGGGCAAAGTCTATAAGCTGTATGAACTATTCAAAAGGAACAGCGACTATAGGATTGTATTGAATAAAATGATACGAGAGCAGATAAAGGAAAAAAATTTACACCTTATCAAGGAATTTAAAGGCATTGATGACTACCAGGATTTTTATCTAACCGAAGATGCCCTGGTTATTTACTGGCAGGAATTAGAGTATACTATTCACGCCGAAGGGATACCAGAATTTGTTATCCCTTATGAGAAAATACAAAATTTGATAAGTGAGGACAGTCCTATAGTCAGGTTTATATGAAGTGTTTAAAAGGCGGTTTCCTTTTCAGCATAAGGATTTGTCCCTTGCAATGTCTTTAAGAATATTTCCACAAGGCACGGGTCAAATTGGACGCCGGCAGCATTTTTTATCTTTTCCAGGGCCTGCTGGTGATTAATAGCGCTTTTATATGGACGGCCGTGTACCATCACATCGTAGGCGTCGATAATTGATATGATACGCGCAATGAGTGGTATTTCTTCCCCTTTCAATCCCTGCGGGTACCCGTTGCCGTCCCAATTCTCGTGATGAGATAAAATATAATCAGCTAAGTAACGTATTTCCGGCAGGGCACCTGCTATTCTGTAACCTACTTCCGAATGGGAATTGACAACTTCCCATTCGCTGGCAGTTAGAGGTCCAGGTTTGTTTAAAATCTCACTGGGAACAGCTATTTTGCCAATGTCATGCAGGCCCGCCGATAGAATCAATTTCTTTTTCTCATTGCTATCCAGACTAAGCCTGTTTCCCACCCTAATTGCCAGTTTTCGCATGCGTCTGCAATGCTCTTTTGTTTCATGGGTTTTTTCACGCAAAATCTTTTTTAAGGAAGAGATACTGATGTAACTTGTGCTTTTACTTTCCACCAATTTATTCCGGTACATATTATCCTCAGCAGTCTTAATGACCCTCTGGATATTTTCCTCCTGTTTATTTTTCGCCGCTGTACCAAGGGCAATACTGGGCCTTATGGGGTCTTCTTTCTCTTGGGCGCAGGCCTTTTTTATTTTGCTACAGATTGCCATTGCCTCACTGCGACTGGTCTTGGGTAAAAGGACTGCGAATTCGTCTCCGCCCCAGCGGGCAATAATATCTTCCCGGCGGCAGCTATTATTTAATATGCCTGCTATCCTTAGCAGCAGTTGGTCGCCCTTACTATGTCCAAAAGCGTCGTTAAGCAGCTTTAGATTATTGGTGTCTCCTACAATTATACTCAGAGGGAGGTGTCTGCCTGAATCCATTCTTTGCAGTTCCTTCTCGAAATAATTGCGGTTATAAAGACCGGTTACAGTGTCATGGTAGCTTATGTATTTCAACTGGTCTTCAATTTTTTTGCGCTTTTTAATATTAGATAGCAGTATGCAAACCATAACTAGTAATATAGATTCGTTAATGTGGTTTTGGGGTGCAGCGACTCCTTCGGGTATCCAAAGAGCTATTGTTAAAAAGTAAAAAAACAACGCTACCAAAGAAATAAATGTAATTCTGGACATTTACTGCTACTCCTTTTAAAAAAATGCCAATTGCACGCAATGTTGTTTTATCTGGCAAACATGTTACGAATAATTTAAAATTCTACAAGAATTTTTGTTTTCCTGTTTATGGCACAAAAAAGTCAGAATATTATACGGTAAAAAAAGGAGACAATTCTTTTGTCTCCTTATATTTTTTCTATTCATTTTTTAGGCCGGTTTTTTCGGACATTTCCAGTTTAACACCGGCATTTGTGCCATGTTGGTGTTTACTTTTCAACTGGGCTTTTTGTGATTTTATTTCCCTGGCCCTGGGTACACCCACCGGGCGGTGCAGGTCTTCCTGCAGTTCCGGTTCCCTGTGGCTAAAATCCGGATGATAAGGTCTCTCAGTCAATGAAATACCTCCTCTCCTATATAAGTATGTCCCTGCACCAACTTGTTTATCAGATTAAAAACTAGGTGTTTTGACAGTCTCACGGAATTAGTTTATTATCAAATTAATTGTATTTTGTAGAATTGGGTTATTTATTGCCTGAAACTACAGTACTATACTATTTTATTCACGGGAGAGAAAAAATGGATTTCATACTCAACGGCAATCCACAAGAATATACGGAATATATAAAAAACCATGCCAAGGGACACTTTTTACAGACAATAGAGTGGTCTAAGGTGAAGCAAGATTGGGATAATATTTGGTTCGTTATTAAAGATGCGGGTGAAATAAAAGGAGCAGGCAGTATTTTACTGCGCAAGCTTCCCGTTGTGGGCAAGACATTTATGTATTGTCCCCGGGGCCCGGTTTTAGATTACAGTGATCGAGATATTTTAAAATTTTTTAACACTGAGATGCAGCAAGTAGCCAAGAAATACAAGGGCTTGATGCTTAAGATAGACCCAGATATTGAGATATCGCGACAAGATGTGATAGACAACCTCTGGGGTACCGGTTTTACGCAAAAGCCTCAAACTCTTAACTTTGAAGGGATCCAACCTCGCTTTGTATCACGGCTGGATATTGCCCCCGATCTGGATGATATTATGGCCGGCTTTCACAGTAAAACCCGTTACAATATCCGGCTAGCCGGGCGCAAAGGCGTTAATGTCCGCGTGGGGGAAAGAAACGATTTAAAACGCTTCCAGGAAATAATGGAAGAGACAGGCACAAGAGATAACTTTGTAGTCAGAAAACTGGCCTATTTTGAAAAGATGTATGATGCCCTGGTACCCCCCGGTTATATGAGGCTTTTTGTGGCCGAGCATGAAGGTGAGATGCTGGCCGGAACAATCTGTACCAGGTTCGGGGATAAATGTTGGTACTTGTACGGGGCTAGCAGCAATACCAAGCGCAGCTTAATGCCCAATTACGCTCTGCAGTGGGAGATGATCAAGTGGGCCAAGGAGTCTGGGTGTACTCTTTATGATTTCCGGGGTATTTCCGGTGACTTAGACCCGAGTAACCCCTTATACGGGTTGTACCGGTTCAAAAAAGGCTTCCAGGGTTCTTACACCGAGTTTATCGGGGAATTTGATTTGATTTTTGACCCGCTGATGTACAAGCTGTGGGATAAAGGTGTGCCGTTGGCTAAAAAGCTGCGCTCCAAGATGATTATGGCCAGGAAGGGCTTAGGGAGAAGGGAAAACAGTGGATAAATGGGTGGAGATTGATTTAAATAAATTGCAGCATAATGTTAAGGCCCTGCAGGGTTATTTTGATGTCCCCATCATGGCAGTGCTCAAACAAAATGCTTACGGCCTGGGAGCTGTAAAAATAGGTAATTTCCTTGAACAATCAGGCATTAATCATTTTGCGGTTACGCATATAGAGGAAGGCATTGAATTGAGGGACGGGGGTGTTCGCTCTCCTATTTTGGTTTTTGCACCTCCCGGCATTGGTAAAGATGAGCTGAATAGTTTATGGCGGCATGAACTCACCCCTTCTGTATATTCTCTGCACTTTGCCGAGATTTTGAATAGGCTTGCCCTGGAGAAGGACAAGCCTATTGATGTCCATCTAAAAGTCGATACCGGAATGGGAAGGATGGGATTTACCCCGCAAGAATTGCTTCAGGCAGCAGAAAGGCTGAAAGAACTTGATGGTCTTAATTTAAAAGGCATTTTTACTCATTACAGCAATGCCTTTGAAAAGGAAATGGATTATACCAAAGAGCAGCTGGATAGTTTTCTTTCGTTGGTCAATCAGTTAGAAAATAAAGGTTTTGAGTTTACTGTTAAATATAGTGCCAATTCCATGGCTGCCCTAAAATTTCCCGCAACGCATATGGATATGGTAAATATCGGTTCCGCCTTTCTGGGTAACAGTACCATTAATCCTGACGTGCCATTGAAAAAGGTGTACCGCACCAGGGTCAGAGTTCTGCAAGCCAGGCAGCTTGAGGAGGGAAGCTATGTGGGTTACAGTAACACTTACAAGACCGGTAAAAATACCCATACGGCTGTTCTTCCTATAGGTTATACAGATGGTTTTGGTCTGGAGAAAAAGATAGATTCCTTTCGTATCAATGATTTTATCAGGCAGCTTTATCACCTGTTAAAGGATTTCCTTAAACCGGCATATAGTGTCTTTTTTGACGGTAAACCCCTTAAAATAATCGGTAAAACAAGCATGCAGCTTACGGTAGTGGAGACCGGCAATGTGCAGCTTAAGCCCGGTGATATAGTCGATGTGTATTTGAATCCTTTGATGGCTAACGCCCGCATTGATAGGGTTTACGTGGAGGGTCAACCGGATTAAAGGTGTAAAGAACATGTTTATAAGTTAAAGATTTTATTTGGCTAAAATTTTATCTAAAAGAAGAAAATACAAAACCCCTGTTTTAAAGGGGTTTTGTATTTTTATTGCCTTTATTTTTGCTTGTTTACCATAATCCTAATAATCTTTTTTCAGCGTGAGCGGGGCATAATAAAGACATTGTCGGGAATATTAATGGTTTTGCATTAATATATTCCCATTTTGGGGGTGTTCAAAATGCGAAAGGATTTAGTAAAGGCTGCCGCTAACGGTTTAGTGCCCAAAGACCTGGAGCCATATGTTAAGCCAGCCCTGGACAAGTTCAAAAATGAAATGGCGGCGGAGCTGGGAATGCCTGATTACGATACGATAGACAAAGGGGAATTGCCGAGCCGCATGAACGGCAAAGTGGGAGGCAATATGACGCATAAAATGGTATCCTTTGCCGAAGCCGTCCTGGCCTGGAATTATCGCCAGCAATTGGAAAGTGGTAATAATGACGAAGGCGCAGATACATAGTTATCTGCGCCTCAATCTGTGGTAATTATCGCCCATCACCTGTCCCATTACTAATCCGGTTGCTAGCAGTGGAATATAGTGAGCACCAATATTCCAGTCAACTCTCAAGTAATAGATTAGCGGTATCGACAGGTGAATAGCAAGAAACCAGCCAGGCGAAAACTTCCTGGTTCTTGAACGCCAAAAACCAAGGGGAATATTAATCAAATATCCAGTTAGCAAAAGTACTATTAATGGTGTAAAATGATCCATAAGAAAACCTCTGTCATGTTTTTTATTAAATTCACTTACTAACAATTGTATCATGAATTTCGCCACGTATTTAACCCAAATCATGGAGAGAGTGGTTATATGGCTTATCAAGAATCGGGTATGGATATATTGCTGGAAAAAATAAAGGCCCATACTGCATATAAAGAGCAGATTGTACATATTGAAGACCTTACAGCACAAACACCCCGGTACGGTGAATTATCCTACCCGGTGCACCGGTCTTTGGCCCAGTCCCTTTCGATGCGGGGTATAGACAATCTTTACACGCACCAGGTTGAGTCCATAGAAGCCGTCCGGTCGGATGAAAACATTGTGGTGGTCACTCCTACCGCATCCGGGAAGAGCATGTGTTATAACTTACCTGTGCTGGACCGCCTGATCAGCGAGCCGGGTGGGAGTGCGCTGTACCTCTTTCCCACCAAGGCCTTAGGCCGAGATCAACTTGGCGCACTGGCCGAATTCGGGGCGCCTTTAAAGTATGGTGTATATGATGGGGATACTCCGGACGGTGACAAAAGGGATTTGCGGGATAAAGCTAACATTATCATGACCAATCCGGATATGCTGCACCGGGGCATATTACCCAATCATTTGAAGTGGCACTGTTTTTTCTCTAATTTGAAATTTGTAGTAATAGATGAGGTGCATAATTACCGGGGTGTTTTTGGTACTCAGGTAGCCCACGTGCTGCGCCGCCTCCGGCGCCTGTGTAATTATTATGACTCCAATCCGGTGTTTATCCTGTGTTCAGCCACCATTGCCAATCCCGCGGAACACGCGGCCAGGCTTACCGGTCTGCCGGTGAGGGTGGTGGACGATAACGGTGCTCCCCGCGGGCCCATGCGCTTTGTACTCTGGAAGCCTCCCACGCACACCCCCTATATTAAAGAAGTGGCGTGGCTGTTGTCAGTCTGCCTGGAAAACAGGTTTCGATCTATAGTTTTCAGCCGGGCCAGGCAGGCGGCAGAACGTATCCTCCGTTTTGCCAGGCAGCACATGGATGACAGCAACGGCAGGGCAGTGACGGCATACAGGGGCGGCTACCTGGCCCGGGAGCGAAGAGCCATTGAGGAGGGGCTTTTTAGCGGAAAACTCAGGGGAGTTGTTAGTACCAATGCGCTGGAACTAGGCATAGACGTGGGTGACCTGGAAATTTGTATTATCGCCGGTTTCCCCGGCACTATTGCTTCCACCTGGCAGCAGGCAGGCAGGGTGGGACGAAAGGATAAAGAGTCCCTGGCCATTTATATAGGTGTGGAAACACCACTCGACCAGCATTTTATTCGTAATACCGGGGCACTCTTTTCCAGCCCCAGTGAAAGGGCGCTGGTTGACCCTGCTAACCCGTACCTTTTAATGGGACAGGCCCTGTGCGCCGCGCATGAACTGCCGGTAACACCGGCAGATTTTGCACTCTGGGATGATATTTTCCAGGATATTCTAATGCTCCTGGAAGAAGACGGGGATATTATTCATTCCTCCGGCAGCTATTATTATAATGGCCAAACCTACCCCGCTGAAAGGGTTAACATAAGATCGGGCCCCGCGGACCCTGTAAACCTGCGGGATACGGGCAGGGGCAACCGGCTGCTGGAAGTGTTGGACGGTAATTCCGCTCAGTCCCAGGTTTACCCCGGGGCAGTTTACATGCACCAGGGGGAGACCTTTGTAGTTAAAGATCTGGACATGGAAAAGGAAACTGCCTTTTTGGAGCAGCAGGATACCGGTTATTTCACCATGTGCAGCCGGGAAAAATCCACCGAGATTCTAACCACCGACCGGGAGCGCCAATTGAATGGGCACATGCTTTACACCGGGCAGCTGCGGGTCAGAAGCAGGGTGACGGGTTACGTGAAAAAAGAAGAAGATAGTGGGCAGGTAATTGGCGGTGGTAAGTTGGACCTGCCTGAGCAGGTACTGGAGACCACCGGGATGTGGATTGTTTTTGATCAAACGGCTGGTTCTCTGGCCAAAAAATTGGGCCTGCAGTTAATGGGAGGCCTGCATGCCACCGAACATGCATCCATAGGGCTGTTGCCCTTGTTTGCCATGTGTGACCGCAATGATTTGGGTGGACTTTCCACGGTTGAGCATGCTCAGACGCAGGGTCCCACCATATTTATCCATGATACGTGTCATGGCGGAGTAGGATTTGGAGAGCGGGCTTATGAGGAAGCCGAAGACTTATTTGAGGCTACGCTGGAGGCTATACAATCCTGTGAGTGTGTTGATGGTTGTCCGGCCTGCATACAATCACCCAAGTGCTCCAATTTTAACCGTCCCCTGGATAAAGAAGGGGCCGTGCTGCTGCTGCACCTCTTGCTGGGCCGGGAATACGTGCCGGGGAATGGGGATAAAAAGGGTAAGGGAATGGATGCTGCTGCCAGGGAGCGCCTGAAAAGGGTGGCGAAGAGTTTTAGATAAGAAAAAGATTTGTATGTCGTGCTGTGGGGTTAGTTTTTTGACGGGATTAACGGGATATATGGGATTTTGAAAACATGTTTAATTTAGTTGTAGCAAACAAAGAGGTTTTATTCGGGAGACTTAAATTAGAGCAATAAACAGAAAGAATATTTGGACAGGATTACAGGATTTGCAGGATTTTTTAAAAGTGCAAAATTTTGACTAAATAGATGACCGTGAATTTAAAAGATCCTTAAGGAATGTTTTAAAGTTTTATATATTTTAATCTCTATCCTGTGTATCCTGTAATCCTGTCTGATGTGTTTGCCTTTTCTTTCTCTTTGTTTTTAATCTCTATCCCGAGAATCCCGTCAATCCCGTCAAAAATTGCCCTTTCTTTTTTAGTGTTGTAGTTTTTTACTAGTTAAGGTTCATGGGATTTTGAACTAATAAACTTTCTTTAAACCAAAACTTTCAAAGGTGAAAATAAAATGAGTCTTTTTGACCGGTTAAATAAGGTAAAACAGCAAAAACAGCAGCAGCCTGAAACCCGCCCCAGGGTGGAAGTACCGGCATTTGTTCCGGGTGGGCGGCAGGTGTGTTTACCTATGGGTAGCTGTATTCTGTTGGAGGATGGGTATCCCGGCACCTTTTCTTTCCCGGCACACAAAGACGGGGGAGTGCAGGGGAACCTGCGGCTGGTCCGTGGAGTGGGACCTGTTAACGAGGAAAAGTTAAAGCAGCAAGGGTATCACTCTATAGAGCAGCTGGCCAGCCATGCTCGCTGGGGGGACTATGCCAGGCAGGTGCTTGGTTTGATCGGAGGCGGTAAAGTCCACGAACTAAAGGCGCTGGGCGCCAAGGACTGGGAAATATTATCCTTTTTTAAACCGGAGGATGTAATTTTCCTGGATATAGAGTCCACGGGGCTATGGGCCAGCCAGCCCCTTTTTTTGGTGGGTTTGCTCTACTGCCGGTCCGGCGCCCTGGTGGCGGAGCAGTATTTTGCCCGTCATTACCGGGAAGAAAAGGCCGTTCTGGAAGCGGTGGACCGGGTACTAAAAAAATATAAGGTAGTGGTTACGTATAATGGCAAGCGCTTTGACCTTCCTTATATGAACGGTCGGTCCGTGGCTCACCGGCTTTTTTACAGTTATGATCACTTTCATGTGGACTTATTATTTCATGCCCGTAAGCATTTGAAGCATCAGCTGCCGGACTGCCGGCTGATGACGCTGGAAGAATACCTTATGGACTTTAAGCGGGAAGGGGATATTCCCGGATATTTAATACCCGAGACTTACCACCGGTTTGTAAAAACCGCTGACTCAACACTGGTGGAGCCTATTTTAGAGCACAACAGGCTTGACCTGGTGGCTATGGCCCGGCTTTTCCACCTGGTAGACCCCGGGTGTGCTGCTTCACTCGAATTGGCCAAGGAGCAGGCTGCTGCGTCTAAAAGTAGCTGGTAAGGAGGTCATTTTTTAGATGGGCTTTAGGGTCTGTTTTTTTACGAAAATAAATTTTCATTCTAGTTTATGTATATGGTTCATGTGAGTTTTAACGAGATAAGCGGGGTAAAAGGCTTTGCATGTGAGGCTTTGGGGTAAACAATTTTTTTTTACGAAAATGCCTGGGATATATGGGATTTTTGCATGCATTCTTTAGGTATTTTGATATGAAAACATTTTCGGTATTCCTTTTGGGAAAACATCTGGGGTATTCCTTTTGGGTTGACTTTTGACAGGATTGACAGGATTTGCAGGATTTTTTTTGGGTAGGATCATTACTTGAGAGCGTAGATAATTCATGGTTTTAAAAGAGCATTATTAATTGAAAAAAATGAAAAAACAATGACTTATATTGATTGATCGAAATGAAATTTATTAATCTTTTTGTAAAGAGAAACCAAATGTAAATTTGCACTCTACTATTTTTGTTTCCAAATCAGATAAACTCCATTACGTATCCTTTTAATCCTGTTAATTCTGTCAAAAATTGGTTGCCCCCAAAGTACGACCCAAGATGTTTTATTTACGGAAATAAATTTTCATTCTAGTTTGTGTATATGGTTCATGGGAGTTTAGACAGGATTAACAGGATCAACAGGATTTTTAGCTTTGCTTGTTTTCCTTCATTATTTCTTTGCATATATATTTACAAGCATTAATTTGTCTTGGCGGTTTTGTTATATTTTTAATAATTCACATTAACTCTTAGTTAACTCTTTTAAGCTTAAACTTATAACCAATTGGCTATTTTAGACGCTATCTTTTAATCCCTTATCCTTCAATCCTGTAATCCTGTCTAATGTGT
This sequence comes from Bacillota bacterium, assembly GCA_009711705.1. Taxonomy (GTDB): domain Bacteria; phylum Bacillota; class Desulfotomaculia; order Desulfotomaculales; family VENG01; genus VENG01. Next base: position 113,912 of record VENG01000028.1, on the reverse strand, counting down.
TTGCCTTTTCTTTCTCTTTGTTTTTAATCTCTATCCCGAGAATCCCGTCAATCCCGTCAAATTAATAGACCCCAAAGGAATGCCTAAAAATCTTGTCTTAATTCTTTTTTAATCCCTATCCTGTAAACCTGTCGAAAGAAGACCCTAAAGGAATACCTTTAGAAGTCTTTTGCATGTCGTAGCTTCAACATTCCAACTTAAAGTAGGAGGGGAAACCTGTGATTTTAGCAGCAATAAATAAAAACCAGTTATCTGCCGCTCTGGACATATTCTCCGGTAACCCCATGGTAGCATTTGCCACCCTGGATGAACAGGTACTGGCTAAAATGAAAAACACTGTGGAGTATACCGAAGGCACTGAAGTACCCGTTTATTTTTACGAAATGGGGTGAGAGTGCGATAGAAAAGTGGTTGCCGTGGGCAGCCTGGGAAAGATATGGATGGAAGTGCCGGAAGATGCCGAAGACATGGAAACGCTGTCCGGTGAGTTTGCAGCATTCTTCGGTGCCCGGTGGGAGGATGTTATGGTGGGAGGGGATAAGCCCTTTGTTTACCATAAAGATTGGGAGGCTTATTTTTCCGTTACCGGTTTGAAACCCGTGTCGGGCTTGAAGATGTCCCAGTTGCCCTCGCGAGCCAAGCAGTTTAATCTAATTATCGGCAGTTAATTTGTTTTTATCAAACTTAATAGGGTATGATTTAGGCAAAGTTCCAGTTGTACCAATTACAATTAACAGGAGGGAAAAATTAGTGCCAAATCCCCGTTCTTTTGAATTGCCGCAGGAGTTTTTGATTGTGGGAGCGGCCGTACAGACCGGTCTTTTTGACGCCTTAAAGGATAGTCCCTGCACCACGGAAGAATTATCGGCAAAGACCGGAACCGACCACAGGGCGTTATGGACAGTGGCCGAAGCCCTGGTTGCCCTAGGTTATTTAGAGCATGACAGCAAAAAGATGAAGCTGACCGCGGAAGCAGAGGAAATACTCTATAACTCTGAATCTGAAGCTTATACCGGCTTTTCCTTTATGCATGCTTATAATTTGATATCTTCGTGGGTGAGGCTACCAGAGGTTTTGCAAAACGGCAAACCGGTCCCCAAAAAGCAAGATTCTGCACCCAAGGATTTTATCAGGGCCATGAGCCATATAGCAGCTCAAAGTGCACCCGCATTATCTGAGTATTGTCTGCAGGGCTTGCCCGCAAACCCCACGGTACTGGACGTAGGGGGAGGTCCCCTTACCTATGCCCATGCCTTTGCGAAAAATGGGGCGGCAGTCACTGTAATGGATTTACCCCAGGTAATTGACATGATGAGCCCCGAATTAGAACCTGACCTGCCCATAAAAATGGTGAAGGGTGATTTTACCGAAGGATTGCCCCAGGGACCTTTTGACGTAATCTATCTCGGCAACGTCTGTCATATATACGGGGAAAAGGAAAACCAAAAGCTCTTTAATGACGCGGCCGCCAATCTTAAAAGCGGTGGTAGATTAATCATTAATGACATGATCCGGGGTACAGGAGCCAGACCGGCAATCTTTGGTGTCAATATGCTTATAAATACTGCTAACGGCGGAACGTACACCTATGAAGAGTATAAAACATGGCTTGAGAATGCGAAATTTTCTGTTTTTCCCTGGAAAGAGGTTGGCGGCAGGCAGATTATTAGAGCTGACAGGCAGTAAAAGAGGAAACCCCACTGGTAGAAGTGGGAGTCAAAAGTAGATAAAGTGTAGCCGGGCTTATTAGCCCGGCTATTTACGCTACATTAAATTCTCCTTGATCCAGCTTTTCACTTCATCAGTGGCGTCGAAGAGGTTGTTGTCATCCAGGCTGCCTCCCTGTTCTTGCACTGCCCGCACCATCATTTCCACTGGCGGTTGCTTAGGAAGGAACTTGGTGGAACTCAACATGTCGCCCACTTTATATAAAGTTAGCTGCGGGTTTTTGCTATAAACGTCTATGACAAAGGCAAACCCTTTTTTGCGATTAGTAAACTCTTCCGCAAGCTTAAAATCCCATAACAACTTATCCTCTATTTTGGCCAGGTCCATAGTTGGTTCTTTGTATTCCGTCTCTCTCATATACTCTCACTCTCCTATTTTGGAATTAATGATAGCTGCTTTATAAGTGTACCACACATGGACTATATTTCCTTCTTAAATAAAGAAGGATTTTTTTACACTGATGTAGAAAGATCATCTTTTATTAACCGAGAATTGAACATAATTTCAGGAGGAATGAAACATGCCTATCTTCGAGTATCAGTGCCAGGATTGCCAGAAAACTTTCGAAGTGCTCCAACTGCCTGGAAATAATAATGAGCCTAAGTGCGAGTGTGGCAGTGCAAACTTGCGTAAACTTATCTCCAGCCCTTTTTTGCCTAGTTCAGTAGGCAAGCCGGCTAATGAAGAACCCGCTAGCTGCTGCGGCAGTAACCCGAAAGAGGGAAATTGTACCCCAGGTTCCTGTTGCGGTAAAACCACCGACGAATAGACAAAACATAGGCCAAAAGATAGTTTGCCCATGGATTACTATAGCAATCCATGGGCTTTTAATTTTGCTGTGAATTAGTAATTGCTTATGCTTATAAATGATACAACATTGTTATAAAAATCAGCGGAATAACAAGCCAGCAGTGACCCCGGAAGTAAGATTTTTTGTGGGCTATATTCAAGGCCAGCAAACATATGGTCAGCAAAAGGGCCCAGGCCAGTATGCCGGAGGTAATAAACGACATAAAGTGTGCTCCGCCCCCACCCCTCCCGTAACCATGGCCAAAACCGTTACCACCGCTTAAGGCCAGCAGGCCGTGCAAAGTAAGTACTGTTAATGCAGCCAGGGCCAGATTCCTGTGATATCTTAATAACGCAGCCCGCCAATTACCTCCCGGCCCGGTACGGCGCATCAGACATACCAGTAAAGTAGCCAACAACAATAATAATCCCAACCAACCAAGTAGTTCAATAATTATTATCACGCTCCATTTTTATAAAGGCATTATTTGTAAAGGGGGGCAGGTAGGATACATTCCTATCTTTATGGCATCCGCCAGATTAATATATTTTCCAAACCGCCCGGCTATGTATTTTGTTCAATATCTTCTAAAGCTAAGCCCACTGTTTTACGCAATACAGATTCTGGTAATGAAATAATAACAATATGATGCACGTATGTCAATTAAAATTATAATAAAAGGTAAGGGTATGAGATGCCATATAATGATAGAAGCAGAACGAGTAGGGTAGTGCCGTAGAAATTTCAACGGTGTTACCCTACTCATGTTTTAGGCGTTGGACCGCACAAATGTCCGGTAAGGTTTGTGAAACGTTCGACAGGTCAAAGCTCCGCCAGAGGCGGCTGATTTATTATTTGACGGAAATGTTATTGTTAGACAATCCTGGAAGATCTTAAAATTAAATACATACTGCCGGATAAATTGGCAAAAAGGAGTTGGTTAGAAATGAAAAAGAAACCTGTTCGTGACGTAATGGTTCCCCTGGAACAATATCCTAGTGTCCATGTAAACTCAACCCTGGCGGAGGCAATAAAGGCATTGAAAAATTCCTTTCACATTGACCAAAGGGGCATAATTTCCGGTCAGAGGTCCTTACTGGTATTAAATGAGGACAGGGACCTGGTAGGTATTCTGACCATAAGGTCTATGCTAGATGCCATCAAGGTGAAATCAACGGTGGGGGCTGCACTTACCCGTCTCTTTTCTCGGGACGTTGTCGAGGACAATGCCATGCTCATCAATGTGAGTGAGGTTATGCGGCCTGTTTTTAGCAACTGTGTCGATGTAAATGATAATGCTGCCGAGGCTGTTCAGGTAATGCTCACAGGAAAAGTGAATATTATCCCCGTTATGGAGGGTGATAAAGCCGTAGGAATAATCAGGTCGGTTGACTTATTCAATATAATCGGAGAGCTGTTAGAATAAAAAACCCTGTACCATGAGGTACAGGGTTTTTTATTGCCTAGGCAAAACCATGCCTTTTGCCAGGGATTTGTGCAATTTAATCTATTTCATTTTCCATTGGGGCTTTCTTTGCAGTTATTCATAAAATGTTCTGCTATGGCTAATACTACCGTTATTAAATTTACGGAGGGAGGAGAAAAATTGAGATTTCCTAAACTATTTGAAGAGAGATACATAGGTAACATGCTCATTCGTAACAGAATTGTAATGCCCCCTATGGGTACCAATCTGGCCAATGAGCTGGGCGCAGTTACTCCGGCTATGATTCATTATTATCGTGAGCGGGCCAAGGGTGGGGCCGGCTTGATCATTACTGAGATTAACAGTGTTGATACCCCCCAGGGCTGCGCCCTAGCTAACCAGCTTAGTATTGATGATAATTCTTACATTGCAGGCCACAATGAACTGGTGGAAGCGGTACATGAACACGGTGCAAAAATAATTACCCAGCTGCACCACGCCGGCCGGCAAACAACACCCCAAAATACTTTGAATATGCAGCCGGTGGCACCATCTGCCATTCCGGACCCTTTCTTGAAAGTAGTGCCAAGGGAACTGTCAGTAGATGAGATTGAAGAAATTATTGAAAAGTTTGTGCAAGCTGCAATCCGGGCCCAGAATGCCGGCTATGACGGTGTAGAAATACACGGGGCTCATGGCTATCTTGTTGGCCAGTTCATGTCCCCGTTTAGTAACAAGCGGACAGACCTGTACGGAGGCGATTTAAATAATCGCATGCGCTTCCCACTTGAAATCATCAGGGGCGTCAAAGAAGTCACCGGCGAAAACTTCCCGGTGCTGTTCCGCTTTAGCGCCGATGAATTCGTAGAAGGGGGCATCAACCTGGAAGAAGGAATGAAGATTGCCCGCATGCTTGAAGACGCCGGGGTAGATGCCCTGGATGTTTCCAGCGGCATCTACGCATCCATGCCCACCATCCTGGAGACCATGAATTACCCTGAGGGATGGCGGGCTTATCTGGCTGAAAACATTAAAAAAGAGGTGCAAATACCGGTTATAGCTGTAGGGGTAATTAGAAGCCCGGAAACTGCCGAGGGCATTCTTGCCGAGGGCAAATCGGATTTTGTTGCCCTGGGACGCACTCTAATTGCTGACCCGGAATGGCCGCAAAAAGCATTAGAGGACAGAACAGAAGATATTCGTAAATGCATTACATGCAATATTTGGTGCATCGGTGAGCGGGTATTTCAAAACCTGCATATACGCTGTACGGTAAACCCTGTTGCCGGGCGGGAATTGGAATACCCCCTCATAAGCTCCACCCTGACCCCCGGCCACTTTGCAGTTATCGGCGGCGGGCCGGCAGGAATGGAAGCGGCAAGGGTGCTGGCTGTAGCAGGGCACAGGGTAACCCTTCTGGAAAAAGAGCCTGAGTTGGGCGGGCAGGTAAAACTGGCCACCGTGCCGCCCGGTAAGGAAAAAATAAGATGGTCCATTGATTACCTGCAGACTCAAATCCATAAGCTGGGTATTGAAGTACATTTAAATACTGATGTTAATGCTGACATCCTGCAGGGAATGGATATCGACGGCATCATCCTGGCCACCGGGGCCGCCCCGGCAATTCCGGACATTACCGGTGTACACAGTCCGAATGTGACCACGGCCTGGGACCTCCTGGCCGGCAGGTACGAAGTGGGCAATAATGTGGTCATAGTGGGTGGGGGAAGCACCGGTTGTGAAACGGCACTGCTGCTCAAACATCAAGGAAAAGATGTCACCGTTGTGGAAATGGAAGATGATCTGGCCATTGATGCCGAACCCATCAGCAGAATAACACTAATGGAGGAGCTCGGCAAAAGCGGGGTTCATACCGTCACCGGCATGAGCGTACTGGAAATAAAGCCTGACGGTATTGTCGCCATGGACAGGGAGTGGACAAAGCATTGGATTCCCTGCACACACGTAGTTTTATCCGTGGGGGCTGTTTCGGTAAACAACCTGGAACGAGAGCTAAGACAGCGGGGTATGAAGGTATTCGTTATTGGAGACGCAAAGGAGCCGCGCAGGCTCAACACTGCCATCAGCGAAGGCTTCATGACGGCACACCGGATTACACAAGCCGAGTCACTAAACCAGCCATACCGCCCCTTCCCAATACAGCAGCAGTACAGGCAGGAACACGAACATTTGCTTCAGTAAAGCATAATCAAAAGTACGGATAACGATTTATAGAGGACGCTCTTAAAAGGGGTGTCCTCTTTTAAATATTTATGACGAAAACTCCTTGATCTTCTTAATTGTTAAAAATAGATCAATGTATGATTCCTTTGACGATAACAGTTAAACTGTATAATAAAAATTTCAGAAATGCCATTTCTGAATTGACAAATGGAAATCTGTGGCATATTATTAATGCTGTAATGTTATTTTAGCAAGTAAAAGTGTGGTTAAGATTATGAAGACTAACCTGAAGGAAATTACATCAATTCAAGTGGGCTACTCCTTTCGAACACGATTGGAGTCAATCAATACAGGAACTATCGCGGTAATTCAAATGAAAGACCTGACGGCACAAAATTATGTCGACTGCAGTGGTCTGATGCGTATTGATATGGAAAAGATCAAAGAACAGCATCTGGCTAAACCCGGTGATGTAATTTTTCGGTCTCGGGGACAAATAACCACATCTGCCATTTTGCTGGATGACCCTGGTAAAGCGGTTGTTGCAGCTCCATTAATTTGGATCAGAGTGACGGATGATTCCGTTCTTCCTGAGTATCTAAATTGGTATATTAGCCAAATGCCGGCACAAGCCTTTTTATCAAGTAATGCGGTGGGAACGACGCAGAAAATGATTAGCAAACATGTATTGGAAAAGCTGGAAGTTTTCATTCCTACACTTGCACGGCAAAGGGCGATTATTGAGCTGGCTGCGTTAGCTGAGAAAGAACAGCATCTCATGAAAAAGATTGCTGACAAGCGCAGGCAGTATGTTACGTTAACATTATTAGAACATGCAAAAGGAGAATGAACCCGTTGAACACTACTGTAATTGATCAGAAAGACATTAATAATGCCGCTTGGGCGGCCTGTGACACCTTCCGCGGTGTTGTTGACCCCGCACAGTACAAGGACTACATTCTGGTGATGATGTTTGTTAAATACATATCGGATGTATGGAGAGACCGTTATGAAGAATACCGCAAGCAATATGGCGATGATGATGTTCGTATCCGGAGAAAACTGGAACGCGAGCGTTTTGTTCTCCCGCAAGGTGCCGGCTTTTATGATCTTTATGCACAACGTAATGAGGCCAATATAGGTGAGCTGATTAACGAAGCGCTCGATGCAATAGAAGAAGCCAATAAGGCCAAGCTGGAAGGTGTGTTCCGAAATATAGACTTCAACAGCGAGGCCAACCTCGGCAAAACCAGAGATCGCAACCGCCGCCTGAAGATGCTGCTGGAGGATTTCAATAAGCCGCAGCTTGATATGTGTCCCAGCCGGGTTCCCGAGGATGTCATCGGCAACACATATATCTATTTAATCGAGCGTTTTGCTTCTAATTCCGGCAAAAAAGCCGGCGAGTTTTATACACCCCATAAAGTATCCAAACTGGTGGCTAAACTGGCCGCTCCCAGGCCCGGAGACCGTATTTGTGATCCCGCCTGTGGTTCCGGCGGCCTTTTGATTGAAGCGTCACGTGAAGTGAATGACCGCAACTTTGCCCTTTTTGGTATGGAGGTTAACGGAAGCACTTGGGCGCTGGCGCGCATGAATATGTTCCTGCATCGTGCGGACAGTGCCCGTATCGAGTGGTGTAACACACTTACCGGCCCGGCGCTGGTGGAAAATGACCGCCTAATGAAATTCAATATCGTGGTGGCCAACCCTCCCTTCTCACTGGACAAATGGGGGGCTGATGAAGCACAAAGCGACCGCTTTAATCGCTTTTGGCGCGGCGTGCCGCCCAAGAGTAAAGGTGACTGGGCCTTTATCAGCCACATGGTGGAAGCGGCACTGGAAAAAGAAGGCCGGGTAGCCGTGATTGTGCCCCATGGAGTGTTGTTCCGGGGAGCGGCCGAGGGCCGTATCCGCCGGAAAATGATTGAGGAAAACCTGCTCGATGCCGTGATCGGCCTGCCGGGAAACCTCTTCCCCACCACCTCGATCCCGGTGGCCATACTGGTCTTTGACCGCAGCCGGGAAAAGGGCGGTATCCACCAAAACCGCAAAGACGTCATCTTTGTCGATGCCGGTCGGGACTACCTGCCTGGCAAAAACCAAAACACCCTAGCCGAAGAGCATATCCGGCAGATTGCAGACACCGTAAAGGCCCGGCATGACGTGGAAAAATACGCCCATGTCGCCACTTTCGATGAGATCAAGGATAACGAATTCAACTTGAATATACCCCGCTATGTGGATACCTTCGAAGAGGAAGAAGAGATTGACATTGACGCCGTGCAGCAGGAAATCGATCAACTGGAAAACGAGCTGGCCGAAGTGCGGGCACAGATGGCCGTAATGCTGAAGGATGTGGTGCGAAAATGAAGCGTAAGGATATAGAAGTGCAAGGAACTCCAGCCACAACGGGCGAGATCCTTTTTTACCAGACCGAGGATGGCCGTACACGGGTTGAGTGCCGGTTTGTGGATGAAACTTTATGGCTCACCCAGGCCCTGATGGCCGAGCTTTACCAGAAGGATGTACGCACCATTAACGAACACCTGAAAAACATCTACGAAGAAGGCGAGCTGAAACCGGAGGCAACTATCCGGAAATTCCGGATAGTTCGAACCGAGGGTTCCCGGGAAGTCACCCGGGAAATTGAACACTACAACCTTGACGCTATTCTGGCAGTCGGATACCGTGTTCGTTCTCACCGGGGCACCCAGTTTCGTCGCTGGGCTACCGAACGGTTGAAAGAATATTTAGTCAAGGGCTTTACCATGGACGACGAACGGCTTAAAAATCCGCCCGTCGCCGGGTCGGGTATACCCGACTATTTTGACGAGATGCTCGAGCGCATCCGCGACATCCGCGCCAGCGAGCGGCGTATGTACCTGCGGGTAAAGGAGATTTTCGCCATGGCGGGCGACTATGACCCCACATTGTCGGAAACCACCAAATTCTTCAGCGTCATCCAGAACAAGCTACATTACGCTACCACCGGTATGACGGCGGCGGAACTCATAAATAGTCGTGCCAGCCACGCCCTACCCAACATGGGATTGACCAGTTGGAAGGCGGGAGAAGTTCGCAAGTCCGACGTAACTACCGCCAAAAATTATCTGAATGAGCAGGAAATTGACGAACTTAACCGTATCGTGGTGATGTGGCTTGACTTTGCCGAAGACCAGGCCCGGCGCCGCAAGCAGGTTTTTATGAAAGATTGGAAACGAAAAATGGACCAGTTTTTGACATTCAACGAGCGCCAGGTGCTCCCCAATGCCGGAAATGTTAGCAAGAAAGCTGCGGACAACCACGCCCGGCAGCAATACGACCGTTTTGCAGAGGGCCGCCGTGAGCACAAAGAAGCCCTCGGCGAAGGGGAGTCCATTAAAGCGCTGGAGGAAGCAGCAAAGCGTTTGCCGAAAGGAGAGGAACGCAAATGAACACGAAAAAACACGGTTGTTCCGCCAGCCATTTAAACTCGGGGATAGTCTCGTCTTTTACCGTAAGAGCCTATCATGCTTTTGTTGCCACCCAGACAGAAGAAAAACTACGCCGGGAAAATATTAAGGGAAAAACCAAGGCCAATCAAACCCATTACCAAGTTGGGGCCAAGGTCTGTGAGACTATTAAGGAACTGGGCGGCACCATGCCGGAAGACCTGCCTGCCCCCAAGAAAAGCACCAAACAGTTGGAACGTGAGCAAAAGAAGCTGGAGGGCGGGGAATGATACCGGGTGGATGGAAAAAGAAACCTCTTGAACATGTTGCGTTTATTCAAACCGGAATTGCGAAAGGATCCAAAAAACTGAAGGATTCTGTTGAATTACCTTACTTAAGAGTCGCCAATGTTCAAGATGGGTTTCTCGATCTTTCGATAATAAAGACTATTAAGGTAGATAAAACTAAAATTGATCGTTATCTTCTGCAAGTTGGTGATGTTTTACTAACAGAGGGCGGTGATTTTGATAAGTTAGGCCGCGGTACTGTTTGGAAAGGGGAAATTGATAAATGTGTTCATCAGAACCATGTTTTTGTTGCACGCCCTAAAAATGGAGTTATTCTTTCAGAGTACCTCTCACTATTGACAGGAAGCCCGTATGGAAAATTATATTTTCTAAAATGTTCCAAACAAAGTACTAACTTGGCAAGTATAAATTCTACCCAGCTTAAAGAGTTCCCGGTTCTATTACCACCCATCGATGAACAAAAAGCCATCGCAAACCTGCTTTTGTATTGGAATCAAGCCATCGAAAAGACTGAGCGGTTAATAAGTGCTAAGGAAAAGCGATTCTCCTGGTTGCTCAATAAACTTATAAACCTGGAGAGTGTAAAAGGTGAATGGAGAAAGGTGAAGTTGGGGGAAGTGGCAGTGATTGCTCCCCGAGAAAAACTATTATGGGTGGAAGGAGAAACTCTTCTAGCGGTGCGGCTTCATTGTAGAGGCGTTGAAAAAAGATTACGCATAAAGCCAACGATGACAAAAAGAGGGCGGCCTTATTTTAGGCGCTTTGCGGGTGAATTCTTGATTGGCAGGCAGAACTTCCATAACGGTGGCTTTGGGATTGTTCCTCCAGAACTTGATGGACTAATTGCTTCCAATGCAATTACAAGTCTTCGTGCAAAAAAAAGCTTGTTGGATACTGACTTCCTGTTTTTCTTTTTTTCGCGGCCTGATTATTATAAGCGCATTGGTTATATCATGGATGGAACTGGACAAAAGGAAATATCGGAAAAGCAAATAATAAGCCTTCCATTAAAGCTTCCAACTATAGACCAGCAAAAGCAAATCGCCTCCATCCTTAACACCGCCCGCCGGGAAATCGACCTGCTAGAAAAACAGGCCGAAGCCTACCGCAAACAAAAGCGCGGCCTGATGCAAAAATTGCTGACCGGCCATTGGAGGGTAAAAGCATGACCTACAACCCCGATATCCACCACCGTCGTTCCATCCGGTTACCTGGATACGAATATTCCCGACCGGGATCATATTTCATTACGGTGTGTACACAGGATCGTAAATGCTTGTTTGGTAGAATTACGAATGACAATATGATTTTGAATAAATATGGGAAAATTGCAAACGACATTTGGTTTGAAATACCGGTACATTTTCCGCACGTACAATTGGACGAATTTATTGTTATGCCAAATCATATTCACGGAATTATTGCAATTGTCGATGCCAACGTTGGGGCACGGCATGCCGTGCCCCAACGGAAAGGACCATAGATAATTATGAAACCATTTAATTTTGACGAAAAATACCTCTCCCAAATTCCGGCCCTGCAACTGCTCATCAACCTTGGCTATGAGTATCTTCCACCTGAACGGGCACTTGCAGAGCGGCAGAAAAAAACAGGCAATGTACTTCTGGAAGGGATTTTACGGGAGCAGCTTAAGCGACTCAACCGCATCAACTACAAGGGACGCGAATTTCTATTCAGCGAGGAAAATATCCAGACCGCCATTCAGAAGCTCAAGAACGTCAAATATGACGGCCTGCTCAAAACTAATGAAGCCGTTTACGACCTCATCACTCTGGGTACCGCCCTGGAGCAGACCATTGACGGCGACTCCAAGAGCTTTAATCTCAACTACATAGACTGGCGCCACCCGGAGCGGAATGTGTTCCATGTCACTGCGGAATTCAGCGTGGGACGCTCCCGCAGCACCGAAACATCCCGGCCGGATATTGTGCTCTTTGTAAACGGCATTCCTCTGGCGGTGATCGAATGTAAATCACCCCGGGTGAAGGTGGCAGAGGCTGTCTCCCAGTCCATCCGCAACCAGGGCGATGATTATATTCCCAGGCTCTTCATTTATACTCAGCTGGTGATGGGAATCAATAAGAATGAAGCCCGGTACGCAACCGCCGGAACATCGGCCAAGTTCTGGAGTGCTTGGAGAGAGCAGCTGGACAAAGAAGCTGATATTGCCCACCGTGTTAACGCCCCCCTTTCCCCCGCACTGCGGGATCAACTTTACAGCGGGGTATTTGCCATTGCCCGTGATTTCTTCGAATCACAAGAAGCTGAAGGTGAACGCCTGGTTACCGAACAGGACAAGGCCCTTTTCAGCTTGTGCCGCCCCGAGCGTCTGCTGGAACTGGCTTACCGGTTCACTGTATTCGACGGCGGCATTAAAAAAATTGCCCGCTACCAGCAATATTTCGTCATCAAGTCCACGCTGGAACGGATCAAACAGCTGGACAACAAGGGGCGGCGCAAGGGCGGTATTATCTGGCACACCCAGGGCTCGGGGAAATCATTGACCATGGTCATGCTGGCCAGAAACCTGGCGCTGGAACCGGGGGTACCTGATCCGCGCATTGTGCTGGTGACTGACCGGGACGATCTGGACAAGCAGCTCGGTAACACCTTTGCCGCCTGCGGCCTGGAACCGAACCGGGCCACCTCGGGGCGACACCTGCTAGAACTGGTGGCGGAACACAAAGCGGGGATAATCACCACGCTGATTCATAAATTCGATAAGGCATTGAACCTCAAGAAGTTTCAGGACCATTCCACCGATATTTTTATTTTAATCGATGAAAGTCACCGGACAAATTTCGGCAGTTTTTCGGCGCGTATGCGCCAAATGTTCCCCCACGCCTGCTACCTCGGGTTTACAGGCACCCCGCTGCTAAAGAAAGAGAAGAACAGCTTCCTCATGTTCGGTGGACTGATAGAACCGCACTATTCTATTAACCAGGCGGTGGAGGATAAAGCGGTTGTTCCATTGCTCTACGAAGGGCGCCTTGTGGAGATGGAGCAGAACAAGACTGCTATTGACCTTTGGTTTGACCGCCACACTCAGGGGCTCAGCAAGGAACAAAAGGCCGATTTAAAGCGGAAATATGCTCGTGCAAAGATGTTGAGCAAAGCAGACCAGGTGGTGTATATGCGGGCATTTGATATCAGCGAGCACTTCCGGGCCACCTGGCAGGGTACCGGTTTTAAAGCCCAGCTGGTAGCGCCAAGCAAGGCGTCAGCTCTAAAGTATCACCAATACCTTACCGACATTGGTTTTGTAACCTCCGAAGTCGTCATTTCACCGCCGAATGATCATGAAAGTTATGAGGAGACCGGTGAAGAACCGGCGGACGAGGTGGTCAAGTTCTGGCAGAAAATGATGCAACGCTATGGCAGTGAGGGCGAGTATACCAAACAGATCATTAACCAGTTCAAATACGGTACGGAACCGGAAATCCTGATTGTTGTCAGCAAACTATTGACAGGATTCGATGCGCATCGTAACACGATTATCTACCTGTGCAAGGAGCTGAAAGAACATACCCTGCTGCAGGCCATCGCCCGGGTAAATCGGTTGTGCGAAGACAAGGAATTCGGCTTTGTCGTCGATTATGTGGGTTTATTGGGAGAACTGGATAAAGCTCTCACTATGTACAGCGCCTTCGAGGGTTTTGACGATGAGGACATTGCAGGCACGCTTACTTCGGTCAGCGCCGAGGTGGAAAAGCTGCCCCAGCGTTACTCCGATCTCTGGGATCTCTTCAAGGAAGTAAAAAACAGCTATGATGAAGAGGCTTACGAAGTTATGCTGGCCGATGCCGCCCTGCGCGAGGATTTTTACCGGCGACTGGCGGAATACGCTAAAACTCTTTGCATTGCCCTATCAACAGAATCTTTCATCATGCAGATCAACGACGCGACATTGCGGCGTTACAAGGCCGACCTGAAACGCTTCCAGCACCTGAAAGCCGCCGTCAAACTCCGCTACGCCGAAGCCATTGACTACCGGGATTACGAGCCCAAGATCAAAAAACTGCTTGATACCCACATCCAGGCCAATGAGGTTATTCAACTAAATAAACCGGTAAATATTTTTGATGACCAAATGTTCGACCATGTAAAGGAAGAACAGGGTGTTTACGGCGTCAAAAGCACGGCGGCAAAGGCGGATATCATTGCCCACGCCACAAAGCGGGCTATAACGGAAAAGATAGAGGAAGACCCGGCGTTTTATGAGAAGTTTTCCAAGCTGATCCAGCAAGCCATTGAAGATTTCCGGGCCAAGCGCCTGTCTGACCTGGAATACCTGAACAAGGTTACGGAAATCCGTAATAAAGTTGTTACCCGGCAACATGATGACATGCCCCAAAAACTCTCCGGCAATGAAGACGCCATGGTCTACTTCGGTGTTCTTAAGCCCTTCTTTGAACAACATTATTTAGGAAAAGAAGAATGCGAAGAGCTTTCCGCCACTACCGCACTGGTGATCCAGAATATCCTAAACCGTTATTGGAAGGTGCATTTCTGGGATGATGAAGATGTCCAGAAACAGGTAATCAACGAGATTGATGATTATCTTTTCGATGAGGTTAGGGGCAACAAAGGCATAAAAATCAGCCTTGAACAGATGGATGAGCTTATAGAAAAAACCATGCAGGTGGCACGGTTCAGAAGTGTGAGGGGTGAAAAGTGAAGGGTAAAATTACTTATGGATCAACCCCCATTCAATTCCAGGTAATCCATATGGCGCGCAAGACCCTGGAAATCGTCGTTCACCCCGACAGCGCAGTGGTGATTAAAGCACCCGTTGGTACACAGTATGAGGAAATACAAATGCGGGTGTGCAAGCGCGCAGGGTGGATTAAAAGGCAGCTGGACTATTTTCAACAATTCGAACCGAGGACACCTCCCCGGCAATATATCGGAGGCGAAACGCATCTCTATCTCGGCAGACAGTACCGCCTCAAAATCAGTGGCGGAGAACGGGATAATGTAAAACTTATCCGGGGGTATTTCCAAATCGGGGTCAAAGATACTGTATCTCCGGATAAAGTCAAAAGCTTATTGGAAGCTTGGTACAAAAAGAAGGCCACAGAAAAATTCAGGGAAAGTTTTGAACGCTGCTGGCCGTCGTTCGAGAAACTATCTTTAGCAAAACCCCGGCTGCAAATACGATGCATGAAAAAGCGCTGGGGAAGCTTATCCAAGAATGGGACGCTCACATTAAACACAGATTTGATTCGTGCACCCAAGGAGTGCATTGATTACGTCGTTGTTCATGAATTATGCCACTTGAAATACCACGACCACAGCCCGGCTTTTTACCGGTTATTGGATAGGGTGATGCCTGATTGGAAGAAAAGGAAACACAAGTTGGAATTGGCTTTGGTATAAGAGGGGTGGCCACGGATCGACCAGCTCCCGTCTCTCAAAGGCCCCTTTCTTAATAGCTGATAGCCCTCTGGGTCCAGTTAAGATCAGGGCGGTTGACGCATCACTGGTCCCCGGCGGTGCTTGGTGCTCAAGCCGATCAGCGACTTTAGCGCCAAGCCCTACACTGAGGACGAGGAGCGCTTGTGAAATGTCTACTGAAGCACTATATGACATAAAACACCAAGCAATTCAGAATTATTATGCTTCTAAAGTATATAGAAACAATCTACTGGATAAAAGGCAAAAGGAAATAATTGATGTCTTCATGTCATTGGATATAAAGAGGCTTATTGTAAGTGCACCTACATCGTTTGGCAAAACATTCTTGCTCAGAGAAATCATTTATCTAAATAGTGAACGCTATAGGAATATCCTCCTTATTTTTCCAACTGTTGCCTTGCTTAATGAAAACACTGCAAATTTACAGAAATTTATTAACGACCTGGATTTAGAATATAATATAATAAATAATGTATATTCAAAAGTTGATTTAACAGCAAAAAACATATACATACTCACACCTGAAAGAACATTAAAACTACTTTCAGATCACGATCACTTAAGTATTGATTTCTTCTTTTTTGATGAAGTCTATAAAATTGACGAGGATTTTAATAAAGATAAAAATAGCTCAGTAGTTAAAGAACGAATAAGTAGCAATAGAGCCAAGGCATTTAGGATAACTTTATACATTCTTTCAAAAAAGATAAGCGAGTATTATATTGCTGGACCGTATTTAAATTTAAACAATGTTAAGAATGGCTTTCGTAATTATTTAAAATATAATCATATTACTGCAAAACAAATAGATTTCGAACCTACACTTAGAATTGAAATAGATGCGTGGAAGAAGACAGTGGTAGAGCATCATCCTTTGTTGGGTAAAAGAAAATTGCCATTTAAGTTTAGTGAA
Source organism: Bacillota bacterium (assembly GCA_009711705.1). Classification (GTDB taxonomy): domain Bacteria; phylum Bacillota; class Desulfotomaculia; order Desulfotomaculales; family VENG01; genus VENG01. The sequence continues at coordinate 97,690 of VENG01000028.1, read as the reverse complement.
GGTGGACTAAATACAAAATCAAAAATATGTAGTATTGCGTCATATTTAGATGATAAAGAACTTGGCCAAGCTATTTTCTATTGTGCAAATCCATCAAATTCCATGAAATATGCACAAGAGATCATAGATTTATTGCCTAGTAATACTAATGTACTTGAAAAACATAGTAGTTTCATTGAGCATTTAAAGAGACGATATGGAGTTAGTTATAGTTTGCGAGGTAAATTAGTTAATACATCAGATTATTGGAATCTTATCAAAATTATCTCTGCCGGTTTTGGAGTTCATCATGGCAAATTCCCTAAATACATTCAAAAAGAAGTGTTACGCATGTTTAATAAAGGCGACATAAAACATTTATTTTGCACTTCAACAATCATAGAAGGTGTGAATACAAATGCAAAAAATGTAGTTGTAATTAATAATAGTGTTGGGAATAATAAAATGACAGCATTTGCATTAAAAAACATTAAGGGTAGAGCGGGAAGGTATTATCACCATTTTATAGGTAGGGTGTTTTATGTTGACAAAGAACAACGGAAGATAGAACAACAGGATGATATGAAGCTAAATTTCTTGATATATGATGATGTTAATCTGCTTAAAGTTGATCTTGATAATGCATATGTAGACGACTTGTGCCCTTCAAACAAAACTATAAAAATGGTTCGAGAGAGTGGTTTTAATAAAGATAAATTGCCTGATAATGTGTTTATAAAAAATCGTCTGTATCGGAGAGATATTCAAGAAGGGTATTTAGATTATTTGCTTGTGGAATCAAATTTTTCAAAATTTCAAGGGTTAATTGGAAATACCAGTAACATTAAGTATTTTCTTAGTAACCATGTAATGAACAGTATTTTAGATTCCTTTTCTGATGTTGGAATAATAAGCGAAAGCAAAAAAAACTTTTATCACGCAGTTGTTTCAAAATATAGTATTGAAAAATTTAAAGGATTAATGAAATATCAATTACGCATCAACTTGAATGACCTGGGTCAAGATATTGATAGAATATATTTGACTGTATTTGATCAAATAAAGAATATTATAGAGTATGAAGTGCCAAAACTACTTTGTTTGTTTGAGTCCATTTTCCAACAAGCAGGAAAATTAAAAGGGAAAAATATGGATGATTTCGATTTGTCTATCATTATAAGGTTTTTTGAATTAGGAGTTACAACATCTTTGGGGATATTTCTTGTTGAATATGGTTACCCAATAGATGCTATTAGAGCAATTGAAGATAGGTTTTCGTCGTTATCGAGAATGGATTTATCAGAAAGCATAGACTTCATAGTAAGTAATATTGGGATTGTTGAAAACATTGTAGATAATTATGAAATTGAGTTGTTAAATACAGCCATTAAATCTTTGAGAATGTAAAGAAAATGGTGCCAGGCACTAAATTCTTAACTTATTGGGGTGGTGGTAGCAAGCAAGAACCGTCCCCACTTGCTTGAATCAATATCTTTACTAGGAAGTGGGTGTGAATATTGTGCCGCACCGTCTGGATCCCAAGGGCGTTATCGCCGTACGAAATATAAAGGCCCGAAAGGGTGAATATGCCTCTTACCCGCCTCAAGTACGCGGGGAAATAGTAGACGCACTGGCTCGGCAGGGTATTAAAAGGTTATATGCCCACCAGGCCGAGGCGGTGGGCCACATATTGTCCGGCCGGCATACCATTGTCACCACCAGCACCTCCAGCGGAAAGTCACTGGTGTATACTATTCCCGTTCTGAATAACTTACTGTACAACCCAAGTGGCACCGCTCTTTACATAACGCCGGCCAAGGCTCTGGCCCAGAATCAAAGGGTGGCGATGGTAGAACTAACTTCTCGGATTCAGTGGCCCGGACCCGGCCCGGAGGTTCGGGTTTGTGATGGTGATACGCCCTGGGAGATGCGCAAGGAAGTGCTGGAAACTTCCAACATTGTTTTATCCACCCCGGATTTTATGCATGCCACCATGCTTCCCCGGCACAGAGACTGGAGTGTTTTTTTTCAGAACCTTTCTTATGTGGTGCTGGATGAGGCCCATGTGTTCAGAGGGCTTCTGGGAGCATCGGTGTGTCATGTAATGAGGCGCTTGCGCCGCTTGTGTCGGTACTACAAGGCAAATCCGGTATTTATACTTTGCACCGCTACCATTGGTAACCCCCAGGAGTTCGCTGCCAATCTCATTGGCGATGAGTGTTGCGCTGTGGAGAAGGAAACCGCTCCCACCGGGAATCGCCAGGTGGTTCTTTATGAGCCGCCCCGGTACCGGGATGATAATGGAGACTTGCGCCGCCGCCTCACCCATTTAGATGGCGCCCGGGCACTCGGCCGGTACGTTAAAGACGGGCAGCGGGTGATTATGTTCGGCCGCTCCAGGCGAATTGTGGAATCCAGTTACCGCAAGGTATTACAGGATTCCCCCCATTTACAGGGCATGATAACTCCCTATAAGGGAACATATACGCCGGCTGACCGACGGTTGATCGAAGAAAGACTGTTTTCCGGCGACCTTAAGGGGTGCATCACCACCAGCGCCCTGGAGCTTGGGATTGACATCGGAAACCTTTCGGTGGCCATACTGGCAGGCTTTCCCGGCAGCATTTCCTCCACCTGGCAGCAGTGGGGGCGGGTGGGCAGGAACAAACAGAATTCTGTGGCTGTTTTGATGGCCGGGGAAGACCCTTTGGACTTGTTTTTGGTTCGTCACCCCGATTATTTTTTCAGCCGCTCTTTTGAAAAGGCGGTGGTGGATCCCAATAAGACCGAGTTTATGGCTGAACACCTGCTTGTGGCGGCGCGGGAATTGCCTCTGGAAAAAGAAGACCGTTCCTTTTGGGATCAGGAATATTATTACGAAGTGGTCAAGTTTTTGCACCGGCGGGGAAATTTGGAGCTGGTATCTCGTGAGCCCAAAAAATACTGTGCTCGGGGGAATGTGGCTATCTTCGGCCTACGAGGTGAAAGCGAAACCTTTATGGCTGTGGGCCCGGAGGGAAAGGTATTTGAACAATTTACCCGGGACGCTGTTTTGCGGGAGGCCTTTCCCGGGGCCATTTTGTTTATTAAAGATCGCAGGTTTAGTGTCGACCGGGTTGATGAGGGCGCTAAAACCATCGACTTAAAACCGCTGCCAAAAAACCTAAACAATTATATAACCCTGCCCCATCTTTTAATTGAGGCCAAGGAGCTGAGGCAGACGGGTAAGGAAAAAAGTACGGCCGGTTTACCGCCGGGGCCGGGGAATTGGAAATAAACAAAGAGCTGGACGGCTACTGGCTGGTGAATACCGCCCAAAAGGGAGAAAAAAAGTTTCAACGACCCGAACAGCAGCTATCTCCGGTTAATCTCAAGACAACGGGGCTGTGGTTGGATGTTCCCGTAGAGCATCTTTCCGTGGAAAAGGCAGATTCCGCGCTGCATACTCTAGAGCACCTTTTACATATCGTCATTCCCTGGCAGGTAATGTGTGAGCGTAGTGATGTGGATACCCTGCGGTCTAAGGAACGGTCCAGGATCTATGTCTTTGACAACTACGAAGGAGGAGTGGGGCTGGCCGAAGGTGCCCTGGGCAATATCGAACAAATCATCGACCGGTGCTACGAGGTTATCAGCTCTTGTGCATGCAGCGGGGGGTGCCCTTCTTGCATTCACATTCCCCAGTGCCGGGAAAGAAATGACAATTTGGACAAGGAATCGGCCCTTGAGCTCATGGCAATGGCTCTGGGTGTGGAACGGGCAGGAAAATCAGGGTCTCGTCAAACTTCCCTCCGCTCCGGTAGTGGCAGGGAAGAGGGAAGGGCGGAACTGAGGCTTGAGGCCAGGGCCCTGGCAGCCAAAATCGGGCAAAGGAAACTGGTGGAAAAAGCTGCCTCCGGGGCACCGGGCATTGCACGTAAGTTAAAGGTATCTTCCTTTCACCAATTAAACAATTATGACCGGCACCTGATTGCTGTTACATATCTTTTGCACCTGGAGGTGGGTCCGGTTCCGGCCGGGGTCGTGGTTCAGGCACTGTCACTGCTTAGCGTCACCCGGGAAGGGAAAATGTTTGATTTGCGGATTACCGAATTAAGGCGCATGGGTATAGTAGACTTGAAGGATGGTCATGTTTCCCCGGCACCAAAGATGCTGGAGTTATTAGATGGGAAAGAGGAGTGCGAAAGGAGATAGGAAATCTTAATTCACCCCAATAACTCAAGAAAATGGTGCCAGGCACCGCATTCTTGAGTTATTGGGGTAGTAGGGTAGCAAGGCAAGAACCGTCCCCGCTTGCTAGGGGGTGATGTAGTCTTCGCTGTAATAGACTCCTGCGTTCCAGAGGAGCCAGGTGTTGATACCGTGGTCTTCGGTGGCTTTTATCTGGGCCTGTATTTCTTCCCTGCCGTAGCGCGGGGCGCCCAGGGTAAAGGACTGCAGCCACGGGCGGATTTTGCATCCGGTGGGGTGTAACAGGCGTTCAAAGTCGGCCAGGGATTTGTCCACCATGCCGTAAGGGTTGGCGTTGGGATTGGCAAACCCGTAGTTGCCCGGGCTGTAATGGGAAGGGTAGACCATGGGTGACATGTAGTCTAGGTAAGGACCCATGCGTTCCGGTCTTTGTCCTATCCTCAAATCGTCTTTGGCGTAGCCAATAAAGCCGAATACAGCGGCGGATAACCTCTTGTTCCAGCCTATTTCCTCTCGCGCGTAGCTGAAAAAGTCGGTAATTACTTCTACCTTAGGTCTTTTATCTTCTTCTCCATAGTTAGCACTCCACGCTGCTTCCCCTTCGGGAAAGCGTATATAATCAAACTGTACCTCGTCAAAGCCAAGCTCGTAGGCCTCTTTGGCCAGGTCTACGTTGTATTTCCAAACATCCCTGGAGCGGGGATTTACCCAAACCCCGCCCCCCAGTGGTGTACCGCTCTGTGATTTTACCATGTATTCCCGCTTGTTTTGCGCCAGTACGGGGTCGCGGGAGACAACAATCCGGGCCACGGAATAAATTCCGCGATCCCGGAGGTCTGCCAGTATGTCCCTTATGGGCAGCCAATCATTGTCTGCCTCGATCTCATTGGCCATGGCCACGTTTGAATCATAACCCATCCGTCCGGACTCATCTTTTACGTCCAATTGAACTGCAGTTAACTGCGTGTTTTCCACCAGGGAAATAATGTCCTGCCACCTCTCCTGGGAGGAGGCATAAGAGAAAGTTACATGTACTCCCCTGGCGTTGTCAGCCTGTTCTTCCTTTGCCGGTGTCCGTTCCATTCCTTCTTTGTCATAAGTGACCACCTGGTAGTCATGTTCATCCGGGAATCCTTCTTCCCAGCCTTGAGGGATGGAAATAATATCTGGATCACCATCACTGACGTAACGGTTGTTATCAATTCTGTTTAACCAGTTGACCAGACTGCTTTGGCCGTTATCCTGAAACACTTGAATCCGCTGTATGCGGTAAGGGTCAAAATCGCGGTGGTAAGGAGAATTTTCCGCCCTCCAGGCCCATAGCAAGGCCCCTGTATGTTTATATTCCGTTTCCCCGCTTTTCCCCTGGGTCAATAGACTGTAAGGTTCCGGTACACCGTCCTGTACAATGGCTACGGTGTTCGGTTTGTAACCGGGCACTGCTGCCAGGATATGATTCTGCAGGCTTGCTATCTCTTCCTGTACTTCTTGGTCGTTTAAGTCCTTCAAGTACGCGTGGCTGTAGGTGTGATTGCCGATTTCAAAACCCTGTTCTGCAAGCATTTGCAGCTTTTTCTTCCAGTACTGGGCCTGTCCCTCTTCACCCCCGAAGGGATTGGCATTAATATAAAAAGTTGCAGCATGCCCAAACTCAGGGTGTTGTGCTTCGAAATCTTTTAATATGCCCACGGCACTATCGGGATCTATCTTTAATTCGCCGTTTTGGTCTTCCAGCAGGCGGAAGTGCCCCGGTGTGCTGTCATCAAAGGTAATCACCGCCGGTGATTTTCCTGCGGGAATATCTATGTTTTTTTTCAAGTAGTCAGTCATGGAAACCAGTACATATCCCCGGGAATAAAGGTCTTCCAGATCCTGGCGGAAATTTTCCGGTGTCCTGGTCCAGCGTCCTCCGGGCTCACCTATACTGTGGTAAATCAAAATGGGTGCTTGTCCCAGTTCGTTGGCCCCGACCTCTAAGGCTCTTTCTTTAGGCGTAATCTGGGGTTCTTTTTCCCCCGGATCTTTGTTCCCCGCTGTTTGTTGTCCCTGGTTATCATTGCCTCCCACTGCAAATGAAAGACCCGGTGCCCCCCGGTAGACAATTACCGCCAACAGCACCAGGACTGCCAGGCCAATTAACCCGTAAGCCAGTTTTGATTTAGGCATGCTGCGATATTTCCTCCCTTGTTTACCACGAAATTTAGTTCTTCTAATATTTTAGATTCGTTTAGGGCTAAATAAGTTCCTTTATTCGACATAAAGAATTTCTCAGGACAGAAATTCTAAAATTGTTCACTGGTTCCGTGTTGTGGTAAAATCTAAGAAATCTGCAAACAGGAGATAATATGACTGACTTAATATACTTGCTCAAAATATTTGTTGCCTTGCTACTAGTCCTGATGAACGCCATATTTGTGGCCGCCGAGTTTGCATTTGTAAAAGTGAGACCCACAAGGTTGGATGAGCTTGCTAGGCACGGGAATAAATTGGCCGTAATGGCCAAGATATGTGTCAAAAATTTAGACGCCTATCTTTCAGTTTCCCAGCTGGGGATTACCCTGGCCAGCATTGGTCTAGGCTGGCTGGGCGAGCCTGTTCTAGCACGCCTTGTGGAAGGGCCTTTAACGGGGCTGGGCTTTAGTCCCACCCTGGTGCATACTGTGGCCTTTGCCATTGCCTTTGGAGTAATTACTTTGATTCATGTTATATTGGGAGAGCTGGTTCCTAAATCCCTGGCCATTCAAAATGCCGAGAAAATTTCTCTTATACTTGCCGCACCCATGCGTATGTTCTACCGGCTGTTTTTACCCGCTATAATTGTTATGAACGGTATGGCCAACCTGTTGGTAAAGATGATGGGCTCCCGGCCGGCCGGGGACATGGAAGTGGCCCATACAGAGGAAGAGCTGCGCATGCTGGTTTCTGAAAGTTATAAAAGTGGCCACCTGAAAGAAAGTGAGCAGGAATTACTGCAAAACGTTTTTGATTTTGAAAAGAGGATAGCCAGGGAAATAATAGTTCCCAGGTCAGACGTGATCTTTCTCTCCACGGAAACAGAGATAGAAGAAAACGTAAAAATAGCCCTGGCGTCCGGCCATACCAGATTCCCTCTTATCGCCGGGGATACTGACCATGTCATAGGGATGATCCATATCAAGGACCTATTCAGCCTGGCTCGCTCCGGCAATGACATGAAGGAGATTAGCAGGGACATTATGTATGTACCGGAAGGACAGCACATTGATCGCCTGCTAAGAGACTTTCAGCGGCAGCGCCAGCACATGGCGGTAGTTGTTGACGAGTACGGAGGGACTGCCGGGATAGTGACCATGGAAAATGTGCTGGAAGAGCTGGTGGGAGAAATACAAGATGAGTTTGACGACGAAGCGCAAGAGATAAGAAAGTTGGAGGACGGTAGTTATTCCATTGCCGGCATGGTATTGCTGGATGAATTTGTGAAGAAGTTCCGCTTGGACCTGGGAGAAGGCTACAAACACTATGATACTATAGGTGGGTACGTCTTTGGTAATCTGGGCAAGACTCCCAAGACAGGTGACCGGGTGGAAATCCCGGGCGCGGTATTGGAAGTGGAAGAAGTGGACGGCCTGAGGGTCACTAAAGTTCGCCTGCTGCAGGGGCCCAAGTTTGACGGGATTGAATATAGCAAACAGGACAAAAATTGACTGTCATGACTTTGGGGTCTTATTTTTGACAGGATTACAGGATTACAGGATTAAAAGATGGATTAAAACCAAAAAAGAGCGGGTCATGACTTAAGGGTCTTGTTATTAGACGGGATTAACGGGATATGCGGGATAAGTTAAAAACCAAAGAACTACTCAAAGAAAGTGCGTAAAGATAGAATGCCATGGCTCTTGGGTAGTTAAATCTTTTAAGCTTAACATTATAACCAACTGGATAATTTGAATCGCCATCTTTTAATCCCTAATCCTGCAATCCTGTAATCCTGTCTAATATGTTTGTGCCTTTTCATTTCTTTTTGTTTTTAATCTCTATCCCACAAATCCCGCTAATCCCGTCAAAAATTGCCCTTTCTTTTTTTTGTGTTGGCACTATAAAGTCTTTCTTCCACGAAAATGTAGTTTTTTATTTTGGGTATAAGGTTCATATGAGTTTTACATTCCTGTTGATCCTGTAAATCCTGTCAAAGAATTATTGTTGTCCCCAAAGCATGACCCACCAAATCTCTTTCCCGCCAATCCCGTTGACCCCGTCAAAAATTTGACCCTTAAGCCGTGACCCAAATTCCAACCCCCAACTTCCAACTTCTAACCTCCGCACTTTGCTTAGGGCATTACCACAATATTAGTAGCCACAGCACGCTGCCGGCCGTCTGAAGGACGATTGAGCACTTTTCCGTTATAGACGAAAGCACTGGAGCCGCCGCCGTCAAGATTGTAAGCATCAATAACTCCCAGTTCGATCAGCTTAATCTGCAGCCTTTCCAGAGTGACACCTCTGCTCCAACTGGACTGGCGCCCGTCAACCACAATCAGTATTAAATCACCGTTACCGTACTCTCCTATAATAGTACGGGGCTGCTTCTCATACTGCCATTTCTGAGGAATGTTCATGGGCTTGCGATCCCTAATTAATACCGGAACAAAACTTACCCCTTGCCAGGGATTCAATTGCATCAAATTTTCCTTGTTATTAAATACTCCGCCCATCAGATCACCCTGTTTTGTTAATCCGGCAAAGAATAAATCATCGTGTGAGGGAGAAAATCCGTTCAAAAACTTGCCGTCGATCATGGTATTACCAATGGGTAAGATGTATTCGCGCCCGTCCTGGTAAACAGGATAGAACCCCCCACCATTTATGCCCAGAATGGCTCCTGTACGGGCTACGGCCTTGCTGGTGGTTTCACTTTCCCCCCATTTATCTTCACCTAGTATTACTTTTACAGCGCTGGGGTCAAATACCTTCACTTTGGCTATATAGCCCCGGTAATCCAACTCTTTTAAAGAAAATATCTTTATGCCCACCCGCCCCGAGTTATGTGTGGCGATGGGAGGACCTAGCCTTTCCAGTATCATTTGTTCGTAAACTTCATCGGAAATCTCTTTTTGTTCCTTGCTCTTATCCGCGAGTTCTTCCAGTATACGTTTTTGCTTTTCATACACCCGCTTCTGCTCTTCGATGGCCTGACTGATAAAACCAACATTTTCCTGAAGGGCACGCATTTCCGCTTCCACCGATGCCATTGGGGGGTTAACTTCCTTTAAAGGCAGCAGCAGGTCATCGGCATAGGCTGATAGGTTAGAAAGTAATATGGCGGCCCCTAAAAAAGGCGCCAATAAAAAAGCCGCAAAGACATTAATTTTCCACATCGCCGGACTCCCTCAATATATTAAGGCTTTTCTCCAGCTGTTTTAACTGCTTGTCCAATTGCTCAATCTTTTGATTGAGTTCTTTTCTGGTTGAGTCAGTGCTCGATAGTGTTTCATCTGTCTGGGCCAATGCCGTTTTAACCTCTTCCATCTCTTTTTGGATACCGGTTAACCTTTGATCCAGCGCTTTAACATTCATGGCATTGGTTTCCTGGACTTCTTGGATGGAATTATCGACATAATCTTTAGCCATGTAAAAGCCACCGTATACCAACCCGGCCCAAACCAGGATCGCTACGATCAATAATGGCAGGTTCAGGCGCGGCGTTGTTTTCCTTACTCTTGTTCTCTTTTCCGGCTCGGGAGAAGTCAATATATCAACCACCTTTCCATATTTATTTTACACTTCCTGTGATGTGGTATGCTAGTATAATTTGACGTATTTCACCAGTTTTTTGTTGCCAAAAGGAATATGGTAATTTTATGTTGAAATTTATTTAGGTGGTTTGGCAATCATGTAAGCAGGGAGAAATGACATGAAGAATACAACTATTGCACTGGTTCAAATGGAATCTCGTTTTGGCCGGGTTGAGGATAATTTGGCTAAAATGTCAAAATTTATTAGTGAGGCCGCCGAGCAGGGCGCGGAAATAATCTGTTTTCCGGAACTTTGTATTCATGGCTATCAGCGGGAAAATGTGCATCGCGTGGCTGAAACCGTGCCGGGGGACAGTTCTCGGGCGGTTAGTGACATGGCACGGGAGACAAGTCTCACTGTATTGGCCGGTATGGCAGAGGAATCAGGCTTGGACAAGCCTTATAATACTCACTTAGTGGCCGGTCCGGACGGTAGTTTGCAGAAGTACCGCAAAACCCACCTGGGTAAGAGTGAAAAGCCTTATTTTACTCCCGCCGGTGAGTTTCCAGTGTTCCATACTAAAAGTGCCGGTTTTGCCATCGAAATATGCTGGGAACTGCACTTTCCGGAGATAAGTGCCATATTGTCTCTCCAGGGAGCGGAAATTATCTTTGCTCCCCATGCCTCACCCACTATAGTGGGTGACAGAAGGAGTATTTGGCTCAAATATCTTGCAGCCCGGGCCTATGACAATTCGGTCTTTATTGCTTCCTGCAACCTGGTGGGACAGGGCAGCGAGAAGCAAAGCTTCTGCGGTGGCGCATTGGTGATTGACCCCAAGGGAAATGTAGTAAGTGAGGCCTTTAACGACCGGGAAGAGCTCTTAATCGCCCGCTTGGATGCAAAATTAATTAACACCATCCGGCGGCAAGAATCAGAATCAATGCGTAACAGCTTTTTTCTCCAGGCACGCCGGCCCGAACTGTACAAGGACTTATTAAAGTGAAGTGCTGGAGCTAAAAAAAAATATTTCAACGGCAGGTAATATTTAAAACGAGGAGAATATTATAAATATAGAAAAATGAACACTATAGATGTGAAAAGTGCAAGCGTAAATTTATACTGTTATAATTACCACGAAGGTAATAGTCTTGTTACGAAAACAGGATTATAATTTCGTGGTTTTTTATGTTTCACCGGTTTTAAACACCTTTATAATTACTAGGGAGTGATATGGATATGTGCATGGAGAAGACCAATTGGGAAAAATGTGTTGATTTTCACGGGCATTCCTGCCCCGGGTTGGCCATTGGGTACAGGGTGGCTGAAACAGCCCTAGAGCAATTGAGGGCCATGCGGGATGAGGATGAAGAATTGGTGGCCATTGTGGAAAATGATGCCTGCGGCGTGGATGCCATTATGTTCCTTACCGGGTGTACACTGGGTAAAGGAAACCTTATTTATCGGGATTACGGTAAGCAGGTTTATACTCTGGGCAGTAGAAACAGTAAGAAGGCTCTACGTCTGGCGGTAAAGGATGGCGCTTGGCGAGGGCAGGAAGATTTAAGCCGTGAGGAACGCATGGCGAAAATTTTGGAGATGCCGGCGGAGGATTTGTTGAGTGTTCAGACTGTGGATATGGAGCTTCCCCCCAAGGCGAAGATTTTTAGGTCGGTGCAGTGTGCTCAGTGCGGTGAAAATGTAATGGAGGCCCGGGCTCGGGTGAAGGATGGTAAATTTGCATGCATCCCCTGCGCCGGGGAGTATAGCCGGGGCTGGTAGGGTGCGTGGAAAAGAGTTTGGGTCATGCTTACGGGTCGCTTTTTTGACAGGATTAACAGGATTGACAGGATGCTAAGGGGTCGATGGCTTAGGGGTCTTTGGGAAAAGAATAAAAGAATTTGGGTCATGCTTGAGGGTTGTTTTTAGACGGGATTAACGGGATTAAATGGGATGCTAAGGGGACAATAGCTTTAGGGTCATTAAAGAATATTTTAAAAATCCTATAGATCCTGTAAATCCTGTCAAAGAATTGGTGTTGTCCCCAAAGAAAGACAAGCAAAGCCTTTAATCCCGTCAAGATAGATTAAAACAGAAAAAGATTAAAAAGAGTTTGGGCCATGCTTACGGGTCGCTTTTTTTACGAAAATAAATTTTCATTCTAGTTTATATATATGGTTCATGTGAGTTTTAACGGGATGAACGGGGTAAAAGGCTTTGCATGTGAGGCTTTGGGGCAAACAATTTTTTTAGACAGGATTAACAGGATACACAGGATTGTTAAAAAAATACAAAAATACAATCGAAAGTCTTTATCACCTAAACAGAGCTTATGGACCAGTGCAAAATATTAAAACAAATAATTTAAAAATGTTTTTTAAGACCCCAAAGCACTACCCTAAAGCATCCTGCAAATCCTGTAATCCTGTCAAAGAATTGGTGTTGTCCCCAAAGAAAGACAAGCAAAGCCTTTAATCCCGTCAAGATAGATTAAAACAGAAAAAGATTAAAAAGAGTTTGGGCCATGCTTATGGGTCGCTTTTTTTACGAAAATAAATTTTCATTCTAGTTTATGTATATGGTTCATGTGAGTTTTAACGGGATGAACGGGGTAAAAGGCTTTGCATGTGAGGCTTTGGGGCAAACAATTTTTTTAGACAGGATTAACAGGATACACAGGATTGTTAAAAAAATACAAAAATACAATCGAAAGTCTTTATCACCTAAACAGAGCTTATGGACCAGTGCAAAATATTAAAACAAATAATTTAAAAATGTTTTTTAAGACCCCAAAGCACTACTCTAAAGCATCCTGTAGATCCTGTAATCCTGTCAAAGAATTAATGTTATCCCCAAAGCGCGACAAGCAAAGTTTTTAATCCCGCTTATTCCGTCAAAAAAAGAACCCAAAACCCGGCCCCAAAGCAAAGATTTTCATCAAGGCAACGAGGTATTCGTGCCCGCTCGTAGAGAGCGGATATTTTTTTGTTATAAACTTTTGTTAACGACAAAGAGCTTGTTATAAAATAATTAAATGACAAACATAAAGGAATCCAATGATGGTATTTAGAATATGGTATGTAGAATAATGTAGATGGGGAAAACGGGGCTGGTGCCTCCCACGGGCTGCAAACCCGCTGGCCGGCTTGTAACCCAGGCTGGGGTCCGGTTCAATTCCGACTTTTCCCCTCCAAAACTTTGTCGTAGCTTTGGGGCATTTTGAAAAGAATTAAAAGAATTTGGGTCATGTTTAAGGGTTGTTTTTAGACGGGATTAACGGGATTGAATGGGATGCTATGGGGACAATAGCTTTTGGGTCTTTAAAGAATATTTTAAAAAATCCTGTAGATCCTGTAAATCCTATCCAAGAAATAATGTTGTCCCCAAAGCAAGACAAGCAAAGCCTTTAATCCCCTGTCAAGACAGATTAAAACAGAAAAAGATTAAAAAGAGCTTGGGTCATGCTTACGGGTCGTTTTTTTGACAGGATTAACAGGATTGACCGGATGCTAAGGGGTCGATGGCTTTGGGGTCTCTTTGAAAAGAAAAAGAATTAAAAGAAATCGGGGTCATGCTTGAGGGTTGTTTTTAGACGGGATTAACGGGATTGAATGGGATGCTAAGGGGACAATACTTTTGGGTCTTTAAAGAATATTTTAAAAATCCTATAGATCCTGTAAATCCTGTCAAAGAATTGGTGTTGTCCCCAAAGCAAGACAAGCAAAGCCTTTAATCCCGCTTATCCCGTTAATCCCGTCAAAGAACTAAAAGACCCCAAAGGAATACCCCCAAAAAAAATTCTATTCAAAGTCCCGGATACCAGTCTCTATCAAAGGTTCAACACCAAAATCAGCCAGGAAATTTTGTAGTTCTTTAATCACCTCTATCAATTCCACCACCTGAGCCTCGGACTCGTAGACCGACCTGCCGAAGGTATAGGCGCCCTCCCGCTGGGGCTTGTGTGTCTGCGGGGGCCTCAGTCCGACATTTTTAAACCATTTTTTGGCCGTGGAATAAGGTGTGTGAAAGCAAAAGCGGTATTCACCGTGGCTGATAATAAATTCGTATAGGCTATAATACTTAAATTCCCGGGTACATCTTGGGCAGGCCCCTGTGGCGTCCAGATATTCCAGGTAGCTCATACCCCGCTCCTTGGCTTGGGCCTTGCACTCGGGGCAAAGAATCACCTTATTGTCTCCCTCAATAAAGCTTACCTTGACAAGGTCATCATCAGTATATTGTTCCACAAAAGTCTGCAAAACCAATTCCTTTAAATCATATAAATATTGATTGCCTGCTTTTGCGTAATGGTTTAAATGAAAAAGATAATAACATGCTTTAATAAGCTGTGCAGTTTTCTCAGCCAGGGCATCAGTGGCCATAAAGAATTGTTCTTTATGGTTTATTTTATTATTATAGGACTTGTGCCTGTGCACATGGGCCTTGGAAACCCGTCGGGCGCCGAACCGCGACTTATCGTATGTTTCCCAGGCCTGTTTTATGCGGGGAATGACCGGTAACAGGCCACGGACTTGTTCTATGCTAAATAAATTCATGTTCCCGTTCTTAAACCGGACCGTATCCTTAACCTCCAAGGAACCTTCCCTGGATAACCGTCTCACGCCACTTGGTGTTATACCCAGGGTCCGGCAGACCTGGGCCGGATTCATTAATTCTGGTAAAGACGACAATTGACTCCCCCCTCAAACTAATACACTCCAGGTTAACACATGCAAAATCACCAAAATATAATGTTGAAAGAGGCTTCTAAAGGATGTATGGTATTCATGAAGAATATTGTAAGGCATAACAACATTTTTAGCAAAACAAAGGGTGGTTTTAGTGACAGTAAAGATAGGCGAACCATATTACGCCGGTGATCTAGTGATATTTTTTATTGATGAAAACGAGGCAGTAGTCACAGACTATGACTGTCGATACGAGCTAAGGGCCACAGACAGCACTTGTGAATGCTGCACCTTCAGGTTTAGGTCCAGGGCAAACCCAGATTTTGCCTGCCGTCATATAGAGGCCGTCAGGCGAATGAAGGCTAAAATGGTAGGAAACGATTATTAAAACGGAGGCCTTTCGCTTATGGTAATGTCTTTAAACGTAATTTTACAATTAAAATTATCCAACCGGCCCGGGACACTAGCCAGGGTGCTGGGGGTAATAGCTGAAGAAGGAGGCAGCCTGGGTTCCATTGATCTTGTTTCGGCGTCTTCGACTCATGTGATAAGAGAGTTAATGGTCCGGCTAAACAACCGGGATCATATAGGAGACCTGGTAAAAGTATTGGACGGTCTATCCGGGGTTGAGGTAATAAGGGTAAAAGACCGCGTTTTCCTGAAGCACCTGGGCGGTAAAATTGAGATAAAGGCCAAACGGGATGTAGCTAACCGAGAGGATTTGTCCCTTGTTTATACACCCGGGGTGGCCAAGGTTTCCGAGGTTATTGCCAGGGAGCCGGAATTGGCCCACAGGCTAACCATGAAAGGCAATTCAGTGGCCATAGTGACAGACGGCTCAGCGGTGCTGGGGCTGGGTAATATTGGACCTGAGGGTGCGCTACCGGTAATGGAAGGTAAATCTGTACTGTTCAAGAAATTTGCCGGCATAGATGCCATTCCTCTTTGCTTGAGCGTGCAGGGAACTAAACAAATAATTAATAGTGTGGTGGCAGCTGCCCCGTCCTTTGGGGGTATCAACCTGGAAGATATAGCTGCACCAAAGTGTTTTGAAATTGAAGAAAAGTTAAGAAATCTTCTGGATATACCGGTTTTTCACGATGACCAGCACGGTACTGCCATTGTAAGCCTGGCCGGGCTCACAAATGCACTCAGGGTAGTGGACAGGCGCTTAGATAATGTAAAGATAGTTATGAGCGGTGCAGGCGCCGCCGGGGTGGCCATAACCAAAATCTTGTTAAGCGCCGGGGCGAAGCAGATTATCGTCTGTGACAGTAAAGGAGCTATTGCCAGGGACAAGCCTCCCGGGGCACCTCACAAAAAATGGCTGGCGGAAAACACTAATGAGAATTGCGCGCACGGTAGTCTGAAGGAAGTTATTGCCGGGGCCGATGTTTTTATCGGAGTTTCCGGGCCTGGCCTTTTGCACCGGGAGGACATATTAAAAATGGCGGCTAGTCCCGTAATCTTTGCACTGGCTAACCCGGAGCCGGAAGTAAACCCGGAAGAGATATACGATATTGCGGGGGTCATTGCCACCGGGCGCTCCGACTATCCCAACCAGATTAATAATGTACTTGCATTTCCCGGTGTATTCAGGGGGGCGCTCGACTGCCATGCCCGCACCATAAACGATGATATGTGTCTGGCGGCAGCCTGGGCTCTGGGAGAAACCATTACCGGTGATCAGCTTTCGGCGGAAAATATAATACCGTCTGTGTTTAATGAAGGGGTCTCCTCGGCCGTGGCCCGGGCGGTGGCGGAGGCGGCAAAATTTACCGGAGTATCCCGTAGGTACCTGTATGAGGAAGCTAACAAGGGCGGTCTTTTATACAGCACCATCAAGGATACTATGACCTAAAAATTTAAAAAAAACGCGCTAAGAGAATAATTTAGCGTGTTTTTTTATCTGATTTCTAAAACTCACACTTCTATAAGTGGGAGTTTGCACTCTTTTTCTTCAGATGGGGTTGAATCCCACCAGTTGGGGACATTCCTCCGCAGGAGGTGTGTCCCCTTTCCTCTTAAGCTCCGATGTTCAGCTTTAGCTGAACGAGTTCACTTTGTTTGGGAAAAAGACACTCTAAATTACGTAGTAAAGGGTGAAGCGAAAACTGCCGAGGTTTTACGACCTCTATATGGCGGCAGAAGGGATGGCCTACTAGCGAGATGGAAGATAAGATACTTGTAGCAGGGATAAAAAAACGCCGCAGCCGTAGTTTGGAAGCGGCCATTGATAAGTACGGTCCCACTGTCTATGCCCTATGCGCACGTATCCTGGGTAACCCGGCCGGGCAGCAGGATGTAGAGGAGTGTGTCAGTGATACCTTTCTGGCCGCCTGGCAGAGAATAGGGCAATTCAAAGCAGAGCGGGGTTCTTTCCGTACCTGGCTTTTAATGCTGGGCAGGTACCAGGCACTGGACATGCGCAGGAGGCTGTCCGGCAATGTTCAAGTTGCCGATATTACCACAATGCAGCTGTCGGATGCTGCTTCGGCCAGGGAATTTAGTGGTATAGAGGAACGCCAAATCCTACAAAGAGCGCTATCGGAACTGGATAAAATGGACAGGGAACTGGTATACCGCCGTTACTATCTTTTTGAAAGCGTGGAACAGCTGGCCAAAGACTATAACCTCACTTCTAAGGCCGTTTATAACAGGTTATGGCGGGCCAGGAAGTTTTTGCAGGAAAATTTGGCCACGGCAAACTCGGAAGGGGTGGAATAAATGAGAGGGGAATTCAGTCCCGAAGAAAAAGAACTGGTTAAAACACTGGAATCCACGGAACTACCCGAGGGGATGGTAACCTGGCTGGATAAAAGCGGGCCCCGCCCTTCGCAAGACAGTTTAAACCGGGTTAAAGCCGCTACTATGGCCAAAATAAAGACTGACAAACGGGAGTCCTTCCGCCGGTTTATAGGTGTCCGGACAGCAGCAGCTGTCTTGGTGCTGGTTCTGGTAACTACCCTAGCCATAGGGCCCCAAAAAGTTCTGGCCGGCCTTGAAAACCTACTGCGCTATGTCCCTGGTTTTGGGGTGCAGAACATCAAAGGCCAAACTTTTTTGGCCACTACCAGGCCGGTGATAGTACAGAGCGGGAATAAAAGGTTAGAGGTTTTGGGGCTTTTTTGTGATGGTAAAGATACCGGTTTACATATTAAGGCGGCCAACGTTTGGAATGATATTAAGCCGGAAGATTTTCGGGCTAAGCCATATCTCGTTGATGAACATGGTGAAAAATACACCGATTGGGGCTACAGTTTATCCAGGGGAGGGAACGGGCCTGTGGAGGGGTATTTTAGTTATGGGCCGCTGCGGAGAAATCCTGATTATGTGAAATTAATTATTCCCGGACACGAGGATCTGACTGCTCGTTTACCCCTGAAGGGGCCGGATTCCCTACCCCAATTAAGTGAACTGGGCACCAGTGATGCCGCCAAGGGTATTGTTATCAGTGCCATGCCTGAATTAAGAGATAATGGCATGGTGGTAAACCTGGTGTTCAATGAGAATGCATTTAAGGTGGAAGGGTTAGGTTCTTATCCCGCGAAAGATACTTTGCCTGTATTAAAGGACAGTCAGGGAAAGCAGTACCAAGTGGTGAAGAACAATACCTCCAACCTGCACTTTGCAATACATGAACCCAAAATTGAAGAAATTGAGTCAACCGGCATGACTTTGACCATTCCCACTCTGATGGTAAAAGAAAAAGGGGAAGCCGAAGCTAAAGTTCCTGTTCCGGACGGAGGGCAGGTAGTTACCCTTGGTAAAAAGGTCGACCTGGGGCGCTACGAACTAAAAGTGACCAAAGTGCAGAAGGTGGCTGATCACCTGAGGGTTTATGTAAGCCCGGGTAAGAATGACTTCGGTATCCTGACCCGTTTTGACTTGGCTGCAAAAGGGGGAGGGTTGAGCTGGCATTCCAAACACGATGAACAATTGGGTCAAATGCAGTACTTTGAGGTGAAACTGGCTGACATTTCGGGAAAAGATACAGTTACATTTGTATTCCAAAACCCCCGGGTCAGAGTAGACGGTCCCTGGGAGTTAAAATTCAACAAGGCCATGAATTTCACTAGTGTAGAGGAAAGAAATTAGCCTGGAGGATTATTGCTGACAGGAGTTTAAGGGCATTCCTTTAGGGTCTTTAATTTTGACGGGATCAACGGGATTCGCGGGATAGAGATTAAAAACAAATAGAAAGGAAAAGGCAAACACATTAGACACGATTACAGGATTTGCAGGATAAGGGATTTAAAGATAGCGTTTAAAATAGCCAATTGGTTATAAGTTTAAGCTTAAAAGAGTAACTAAGAGTTAGAATTATAAAAATATAACAAAACCGCCAAGACAAATTAATGCTAATAAATATTGTATGCAAAGAAATAATGAAGGAAAACAAGCAAAGCCAAAAATCCTGTTGATCCTGTTAATCCTGTCTAAGAAAATACCCCAAAGAAATACCCCAATATGTTTTCCTATTAAACCCACATGACCCTTATAAATAAACTAGTATGAAAAAAACTACATTTTCGTAAAAAAAGTCTTTTGTTCAATGCACTAAATGTAATCTTCTAGACGAGTCCTCTTGCTTCCTTGCTTAAAAGTATTGTTTGGGTCTTGGCTTATGAGTCTTTTTTTTCTTTGACAGGATTACAGGATTTGCAGGATGCTTTAGGGTAGTGCTTTGGGGTCTTAAAAAACATTTTTAAATTATTTGTTTTAATATTTTGGACTGGTCCATAAGCTCTGTTTAGGTGATAAAGACATTCGATTGTATTTTTTTATTTTTTAACAATCCTGTATATCCTGTAAATCCTGTCTAAAAAAATTGTTTACCCCAAAGCCTCACATACAAAGCCTTTTATCCCGCTTATCCCATCAAGACTCACATAAACCATATACACAAACTAGAATTAACATTTATTTTCGTAAAAAAAAAGTTGACCCGAAAGTTCAACATGCAAATCTTTTAAAAGTACTGTCTAAAATATTTCTTTAATCCTGCATTATTTTGGTGGCCCCGGATTGTTCCATTATTGCCCGTACCCTGTCCGCTTCTTTCTTTGGTAACTCCACCACCACAGCAATACCGCTTCCCGGGATATTCTCACCCAGCCCTTCTGCAAACGCCTTAGCGTCCCAGAGGCCGTCATTTTCCGTCTTTACAAAGGCAAGCGCCTCTGCCACCTCATTGGGAGAGTCATCCTCGTGGTTATCCACATCTCCTAAATCAGTTGTAATCATATCTTTACGATCGAACCCGGCGTTTTTTAAGCTGTCCACCAGAAAGCCCACCTGATCTTTTCTGGGCATTATTGCCGTTAATCTCAAATAAATCACCTCCGGGTTTAGATTGCCCGGAGGTAGCTTTTTTTAGACCGAAATACCATAATTTATGACGAGACGGAAAACAGTCTTACCTGTGGTGTTGTTTGATTAAATTAATGAAGGCAAACAATATTTTGCTTGTCATGCCCCAGATAAAGTATTCGCCGTACTGGTAATAATATACCGAAAAAGCCCAGCGTTTTTTCCAGCCGGGGCCGTAGCCCGGCGGCACTTTTTCCAGGGGAAAACCGTTCCCGTACCTTATGGCCACTTCACCTTTCGTCTGGCTGGGAGCGGTGTGTAAAAAGAAATCCAGTGGAATTGTAAATACCTTTTCTACTTCTCCCGGGTCCGGGGCGATTTTTTCAAGGCCGGTAATTGTCCCGGCAAAGGGGTAAATCACGGTCCCCAGCGGGGCAACCAGGATGTCAAGAGGCCCTATTATTTCGATGCTTTCGGTATTTATACCCAGCTCTTCGCTGGTTTCCCGTACCGCTGTTTCTTTAGGAGTTTCTCCCGCTTCCACTTTGCCGCCGGGAAAGCAAATTTCCCCGGGCTGGCGGTCCAGATGCTTTGGCCTTACCTCGAAAAGAATGTGGTTTTGCCCTTCCACTTTGACGATGGGAATTAGTACGGCGGAAATAAAGTACTCATTTATATCCATCAGGCCCGGCTGCCTGTTGGCTAAGTGTTCATAGAAGTCATTCATGCTAATAATATGCTACCTCCCGTTATCGGTTTGGAGTTACTTCTGCACTTACCTGTGCTATCCTGCAAATGAAAAGCATCTTACCTGTTTATTTTTATGCACTTGGATCTGGAAAATAAAAATATTCCTGGTACAATAATATATTGGACACATGTTAAAAAAAGGGGGAGATTATTGTGAGCTGTTCTTCAGGTTCTTCAGAAAAGAGTATTGTGGTAGGCGGAGATGGACAAAAAAAGGGGATTGCAGAGCTGGTGAAAGTTTATTCCCTGGGATGAGGCGAACAAGCTTTTAAAAGAGGATCATATTCTTTTGGCTGTTTATTACAACCAGGTAAAAGCACGAGAAGAATACATCCTGGGCAGGCTGGAAAAAGAAAAAAAACCGGAGCGCCCAATAGGCTTCACGGCAATGTAGTTTAGAGCTTTAAATAATTTAGGGTATTCCTCTGGGGTCTTTTTTCGACAGGATTACAGGATTAAGAGAAGGATTTTAAAACATTTAAGCATTTTAGGGCATTCCTTTAGGGTCTTTTAATTTGACGGGATTAACGGGATTAAACGGGATAGGAATTGCTAGTTTTCTTAAGTTATTTCTAGTTACTTCAAAGTTCTTTTAATTACTATAAAGAGATTTCGTTAAAACAATTAGTATGGGCTCTTTTACAGCAAAGCCATCGACATATGCACTTTAAAAAATCCTGTATATCCTGTAATCCTGTCAAAAATGCCTTTTGTTTTTTGAGCCTAATGTAACTTTCCCAAAACCACTACTTCATTTGGTACGACTAAATTAAACATGTTTTTAAAATCCCATAAATCCCGTCAATCCCGTCAAAAAAACCGACCCGAAAGCGCGACATGCAAAGGACTTAAAGAAATAATGAAGCAAAACAAGCAAAGCTAAAAATCCTGTTGATCCTGTAAATCCTGTCTAAGAAAATACCCTAAAGAAATACCCCAAAATGTTTTCCTATCAAAACCCACATGACCCTTATACACAAACTAGTACGAAAAACTACATTTTCGTAAAAAAATGCCTTGGGTTTATTGCGTCAATTGTAATCTCTAGGAAAATCATCATTATTTGCCTACAGCTAAATTAAATATGTTTTAAAAAATCCCATAAATCCCATAAATCCCGTTAATCCCGTGAAAAAACCGACCCCAGAGTTTGACATGCAAATCTTTTAAAATCCTGTAAATCCTGTCAAAAAACTGACCCGAGAGTTCAACATGCAAATCTTTTCTCAATCCTGTCTAAACTTCTTCGATCTTTTCCTCGTTATCAATGGCCAAACATCCTGGGCTCGGTGCTGCCGTCCGGTTTGGGCTTGCACTCAATAGTCTTCATCTCATACTCCATCGTCCCCAGCCCTGCCTTCGCTGCAGCCTTCACCTGCATGTAGGGATCTTTGCCGTGAACCTTCTCAAAAATATTTCCGGCTTCTGTAATCTCCTTATCCCCGGCCTTGGAATTCTGTAAAACCTGCGCCTCGCCGATCAAATCCAAAGTAGCCTTTTCGATGGCCACTATATCATCGGAAACCAATACCCCCACATCGGACACCACAGCAGAATCAGCCATAGGCATACAGTCACACTCGGGATGAACATCAGTAATGAAATTAACATACAGCACTTTGTTTTTACCAAATGTACTTAGTACCGCTCCGGCAGCTTCGGCCAAAACCCCCTGGAACATCTCATCATTTTGAGGCAGTATAAGTGCCGCTTCCGGGCAAACCCGGGCACAGCGCCCGCAGCGTGCACATTTTTCCGAGTAAATATTGAGCATGTTTGCCTCGTCAAAGGCTATGCCCTCGTGCGGGCAGGCATTTATACACTGCAGGCACTGGCTGCATTTTTCCTCGTCCCAGGTAAGTTCAGCGTTTTGTAAAAAGTGCATCCGTCCCCGCTGCGCATTCCCTTTACGGTCCTTAAAGGCAATGCCGCCCATGCCCAGGTTCTTGATGGCACCTCCGTATCCGCTGGCAATATGACCTTTACAGTGGGAAACTACGACCATTGACGGGGCATCGTGTATGGCCGAGGCCACCCCTATTTCTCCCAAAATGGGGCCGGTCTTAACTGTTACCGAATCCATCCCGAAAATCCCGTCGGCCATTAGTACCGGTGCCCCGGTGGACAGCTCATTGATACCGTTTCTATTGGCGGTCCTCAGATATTCGAGGCCGGGTATGCGCACTGTGTCGCATATAAAGGGTTGTCCCTTTTGATGGCGTACGGCATCTACTAGTTTGCGTAAAAACACGGGGCGTACCGTGCGGTAGGCCCCGTGCGAACCCAGATGCATTTTCAGGGCAACATATTCATCTTCTTCCACGTAATTACTCAGGTCCACCTGGTTCAATATTTCTTCAAATTTGCCCACCATACCGTAGTCATAATCAAAGGCATAAGCCCTCACACTGGCAAAATAAACTTTTGCTTTGGACAACAAAAACACTCCTTCTTTTATAGATTCAGTGATATTTAAGTTTGCTTGGCCATGTAAAATATATACATTTTAGCTACACATTTTTTCCATAATACCAGGAATTTTGAGCAGAGGAAAGGGTAAAGGTGATTTGGTGGCAGTTCTCCGTGGCCGTTTTTAAACAGGATTATCAGAAATGCACAAGATGGACATTAGAAAATGCTTTTAGGGTATTTCTATGGGGTCTTTTTTTTTACGAAAATAGATTTTCATTCTAGTTTATGTATATGGTTCATGTGAGTTTTGATATTAAAAACATCTTAGGGTATTCCTTTTGGGAAAACATTTGGGGTATTCCTTTAGGGTCGGTTTTTGACAGGATTAACAGGATCAATAGGATTTTGCCTTGCTTGTATTTGATTATTATTTCTTTATATACAATGAGTGGTCAATAAAAGTAACCTTTAGGGTTTATTTTTTAGAATTATTGAATTTTAACACTTATATCTTTGCCTCATAAACAATAACCTTTTTAACACTTTCTTTAATCACTGTAAATCCTGTAAATCCTGTAAATCCTGTCAAAAAATTGTTGTCCCTAAAGCAAGACATGCAAAGCCTTTAACCCGCTTATCCAGACAAAAAGCCTAAAATAAAACCGGGCCGCTCTTGTCAGCCCGGTAATCATGTCATTCAATCTTTTCTAATCAATCAAGTAAGTAATATTTGCGCTTGCCCTTGCCTGGGCCATACCGGTAGCGATGGCTGTATCCATAGCGCTGCCGCCGGCACCCATGGCCATTTCCTTATAATACATAGGGCCCGGGTTAGACTCATTCCATGAACCTCCTGCAGACTGTACCCCGGTAATGGTTTTGCCCAGAGCACCGGCCAATACTTCTGCCTTGGCACGGGCATCCGCAACCGCCTGGCGTAAAGCCTGCTTTTTATAATTCAGCGAATCTGAAACCGAAAAGGACACGTTGGATATTTGGTTAGCCCCATTTTTGACCGCCAGGTCCATTAGTTCTCCCACCATATCAATGTCTTTCACCTTAACCCGAATTTGGTGGCGCACCGTGTACCCTACAATCCTTGGTGCATCTTCTTTAACGGGCAATTGCACTGACCTTGCCGGTTCCACCGGTTTTGGGGACTGGGCATACTTTGGTGACAGTTGATAGTGCTGGGTTTGAATATCCGATTCCGATATGCCTTTTTGCTGGAGTGCCTTTATAACACGGGCGCTCTTTTCAGCGTTTTCAGCTTGAGCTTGCCCGGCGTCCGTGCTCTCAGTGACTATGGCCAAGCTTAATTCCGCCCGGTCCGGGGCTGCATCAACTATCCCCTCACCGCGAACCTCAATAATATTTTGCTGCTCTTCCGCGGCCTGGGCCACAGTGGCGCCTGTCAAAAGCATTGCCAGGCACATAAAAACTGCTATAAGTTTTCTTTGTTTCATTTTGTAAACAACTCCCTTATTATCATTTTGTACTTATAGACGAGAGTGTTTTATCTTTGTTCCCGTAATTTTCACTTTTGCAGGTATATCCTTTTCCACCGGGAGGAAACTAAAGTGAGGAATTATAGTGGAAATGATAATAGCAAGGAGGCAATGCCATATGGATACCCGTTTTCAGTACCTGTTTACTCCCGGCAGAATAGGGAGTATGGAAGTGAAAAATCGTATCATCATGCCCGCCATGGGTACCGGTATGCACGGGCCGGAAGGGGAGGTTATTGAACAGGCTATAGATTATTATGCCACCCGGGCCCGGGGCGGCACCGGCATGGTTACGGTGGAAATTGCTGCGGTGCACCCCACAACCAAGGGGATGTCTTTTTCCCTCTACGATGACCGGTTTATTCCGGGAATGATAGAACTGGCCGATGCTATTAGGATGAACGGGGCCAGGGCCTGCATACAGCTTTGGCATGCCGGCCGGCAGATTAACAGTGCCCTGACCGGCATGGAAATTGTCGCCCCTTCCTCTATTCCCTGTCCCGTTTGCCAGGAACCACCCAGGGAGCTTACCGTGCCGGAAATAAAAGAACTGGTTGAGGCCTTCGGTGATGCGGCAGTACGAGCAAAAACCGCTGGGTTTGACTGCGTGGAAATACACGGGGCCCACGGTTACCTGGTAGCGCAATTTATGTCACCTTATTCCAACAAGCGCAGTGATGAATATGGTGGTACTTTTAACAACCGGGCCCGCTTTGCCCTGGAAATAATTGATAATATTAAGCAAAAGTGCGGCAAGGATTATCCCATTGTTTTCCGTATGAGCGGAGAGGAGTACGTGGAAGGCGGGCTGACCATTGAAATGAGCAAACAGATAGCGCCTATGCTGGTATCCAGGGGTGTTGACTGCCTGCACGTTTCAGTGGGCAATTACGAGACCCTGCACTGGGTGGTCCCCCCCATGGATAAGGACCGCGGCTTTAATGTCTGGGCAGCGGGTGCCGTTAAAGAGGTAGTGGATGTTCCGGTTATAGCGGTGGACAGGATAAATAACCCCGACCTGGCGGAGGAAGTTTTGACCAAGGGCAGGGCCGATTTTGTAGCTATTGGCAGGGGGCTTCTCACTGATCCGGAATTTGCCGGCAAAGCCCGGGAAGGCCGGGAAAAAGAAATAAAGAAATGTATAGCTTGCAACCAGGGGTGTGTGGACAGGTTACTGGTGGAGGGGAAACATGCCACCTGTATTTTGAACCCTGCCTGCGGCCGGGAGCGCCAATTCGAATTAAAGCCCGTGGTATCACCCCGGAAAATAATGGTTATCGGTGGAGGACCCGGTGGAATGGAAATGGCCTATACCGCAGCCCGCAGGGGACATCGCGTAAGTCTTTACGAAAGCGATGCCCAGCTGGGCGGAGCCTTCCTGGTGGGATCCTACCCGCCCAAAAAAGATGAAATAAAAGGTTACTGTGAGTATATGTCATATATGCTGCCCAAGGTTGGAGTCCATGTAAGGTTGAGTACCAGGGTTACCCCGGAAATGGTGGCCGGGGAGAATCCTGATGCGGTGGTCGTGGCCACCGGCTCTATGCCCCTTATTCCCCGCATTCCCGGTGTACAGCGACCCGGGGTGGTAACTGCGGAAGAGGTGCTGGAGCAAAAAGTATCCGTGGGCCATCAAATCGCTGTTATCGGGGGCGGGGCCACTGGCCTGGAAACTGCTGACTTTCTTGCCGAGCGTGGGCGAAGGGTCATGGTCCTGGAAATGGATGATACGGTGGGCAAAGACGAGGGTCCGGCCAGAAAAGCCTTCCTTATGCAGCGCCTGGGCAGATACGGGGTGGACATACTTACCAATACTCCGGTAGACGAAATTTCCGAGAGAGGTGTAGTGGTTTCTAACGCTGGGGGGCGCAGAGAAATAGATGTGGATACCGTAGTACTGGCCGTGGGTTCCACTCCGGTGGAGGAGATGTCTGAAAGGTTAAGAGATATGGGCTTCCCGGTTTTTGTAATCGGGGATGCGCGAGAACCTCGCCGCGCCACTGAGGCTATTTATGAAGGTGTTAAGCTGGCTCTGGATATAGAGGACAGGTTGACCCCGGGACCCGGCCTGAGGCGCAGTATAATGTTCGGTACCAGAATATCCCCGGGCCTGGAATTCGGGGTAAGCATACCCGGGCATTAGAATTTTGACAAGATTTTGCATGTCTTAGAGCCAAGGATTAAAGGCATTGCATGTGGGGCTTTGGGGACAACAATTTTTAGACAGGATTAACAGGATCAACAGGATTGTTAAAAAATAAAAAACCTAAATCGAAAGCAAAATGAAACTGATAAATCGGTCTTATAATAATTCAAAAAAGATTTAAAAGACCCAAAAGCCGCTGACCCCAAAGCATCCCACAAATCCTGTAATCCTGTCCAAAAAAAAGACCCCAAAGAAATACCTTCAAAGATTTTGATGTCTCAGCTTCTATCTTGCAAAAATAAGTCAATAAGTTAGAGACCCGACCCCATATTTTAAGGGCAAGTCAAGAACCGTCCCCACTTGCCTTCCGTCTTCCGCCTTTCGCAGGAGGGATATTCCCGCAAATTGTCGAAACATTATAACCAAATCATTTTCTAACGCCTAACGCCTAACCAACTACCCAACTAACCAACTACCCAAGGGAGCTGACTAACGTGGCCTTGCCGCGGCTTAAACTAGGTACTAAAATAGCCCTTCTGTCCTTCGCCCTGGTTTTTATAGCCGTGGCCATTGGAACCGTTATTGAAGTACACCGTATTTCAGTTTTAATGGAAAACGAAAGAGGTAAGCGGACAATGGCCATTGCCCGTACACTGGCCCAAATGACCGCGATTCAAGAAAATGTGGGCAGACCGGGTGGCGAAGAAATAATACAACCTATCGCAGAAAAGACTCGCCTATCAACCGGGGTTGAATATATAGTGATCCTGGACATGGAAGCAACTCGCTATTCCCACCCGGTGGAAGACCGTATAGGGGGAGAATTTACCGGGACTGACCTGGGCCCTGCGCTGGCCAACAATGAATATCTTTCCAGGGCTGAAGGTGTTCTGGGTCCTTCGGTAAGGGCCTTTACGCCCGTCAAGGTTGATGAGGGTAACCGGCAGGTAGGGGTAGTGGTAGTAGGTGTGCTTACTCCTACCATATTTGCCTTGCTAAAGTCCGTGCGCATGGAAATTTACCTTACGCTGGGGCTTGGTCTTGTAGTGGGACTAGTGGGTTCCCTTTTCTTGGCCCGTAATGTTAAACAGGCCATGTTCAGCCTGGAGCCCGAGGAAATAGTTCGCCTTTTGAAAGAAAGGGTAGCCATTTTTGAGGCCATGGGGGAAGGTATAGTGGCCATTGATGCCGACTCCAGGATAACAATTATCAATGACGAAGCCAGGCGTATATTCGGGGTGGATGAATCGGTAATCGGGCAGCCGGTTCAGAAGTTCGGTCCGGGTACCAGGCTAGTAAGGGTACTACATACCGGGCAGCCCGAAAAAAATGTGGAAAGAATTATTAACGGGGTCACTATTCTCTCCAACCGGGTACCCATTCGCCGCGACCATACCATAGTTGGCGCCGTGGCCACATTCAGGGATAAAACAGAATTAAACCGGCTGGCGGAAGAGCTCACCGGTGTAAAAGCTTTCGTTGAGGCACTAAGGGTGCAAAACCATGAAAATATGAATAAGCTGCATACCATTGCCGGGCTGATACAACTGGAACGCTACCAGGACGCCCTGGATTATATATTCAACATAACCGAAGAGCAGCAGGAACTTACCCATTTTCTGACCCAAAATATTAAGGACTACAGCCTGGCCGGTCTTTTATTGGGTAAATACGGCAGGGCTAAGGAGCTGCGCGCTGAACTGGTAATTGATCGCAACTCACAGTTAAAAGAAATTCCCCGCGGTGTGGACATAAGCATACTTGTGGTAGTGATAGGAAACCTGCTGGAAAATGCCCTGGACGCGGTGTCCAGGGTTGAAGACGGCAAGCGGCGGGTATATTTTTTCATTAAAGGTGATCAAGCGGGTCTTGAACTTGAGGTGCGGGATACAGGAACGGGTATCAGCTCTGAAGTAAGAGAAAAAATATTTGAGCAAGGCTTTACTACCAATAAAAGCAAATCACGCGGGCTGGGACTTTACCTGGTGCAAAGAAACATTAACCAGGTGAACGGTAGGGTGGAAGTGAAAAGCCCTCCAGGCGGTGAAACCACCTTTAAGGTTTTTATACCTGGACAAATCGAGCAGGTTGGAAGTTAGAAGTTGGAGGGAAAAGCATGGTGGATGTACTTATAGTAGAAGATGACCCCATGGTTGTGGAAGTAAATACCGGCTTTGTCAGTGCCGTGGCGGGGTTTAGTGTGGTTGGTGCTGCGGGGACAGGCAAAGAAGCTGTATTGATGGTACAAAAGTATCGCCCTCAATTGGTCCTTTTGGATATTTATCTGCCGGATATGGACGGGGTGGCAACCCTGGAGGAAATGCGTCGCAGGCAGCTTCCCACCGATGTTATTATGGTAACTGCGGCCCGGGATGCGGAAACTGTGCGCAAGGTGTTTCGCTTCGGTGCAGTGGACTATATTATTAAACCTTTTAAGTTTGACAGGTTACAAAGTGCCCTGCAGTATTATGCAGCCATGCATTCCTGCCTTAAGAGCAAGGATGATATTAGTCAGCAGGAATTGGACGAGCTAGCCTGGTCACGCTTTGTACATGATGACACTAAAGAAAATATCCCCAAGGGACTAAGTGAGGTAACGTTAAAGCAGGTTCTTTTGTTCTTAATTAAATCAAACCGGGCTGTATCGGCATATGAGGTCAGTGAGAAATTAGGAATGGCCCGGGTCACTGCCCGCCGTTACCTGGAGTACCTGGAAAATATGGGTAAGGTGTCACTGGAGGTCCAATACGGGGGAGTGGGAAGGCCTATTAATCGTTACCGGGTAATTTAGTATCATGTATACGCACACTTCGAACAAAAAGACCAAAAACGGGTTTATATATTCATTAAGGCCAAATTATTGTTTTAGTATTAATATAATTGTAAAATATTTTTTAAATTCTAACAATTAAGTTCTAGAGTCTTCCCAACAGTCCCTTGCCAATGAGAGGAGTAATCACATGACATCCCGGTTAGCCGTAGCCATACTTATAGTGTTGCTGGCTTTATTCGCCGTGGGATGCGGACAGCGGGTTGTCGACAAAGAGCAGTACAGTCCGGAGGAGAAAATTGTTATACGTTTTTCCCACGTGGTGCCCCAAAATACCCCCAAAGGCCTGGCTGCAAAACATTTTGCGCAATTAGTGGAACAGAGGACCGGGGGCAGGGTAGAGGTCCAGGTTTTTCCTAATTCCACACTTTACAAGGACGGAGAGGAATTAGAGGCCCTTCGGTCAGGTGCCGTTCAGTTAATTGCCCCCACCACGTCCAAGCTGGGTGAAATGTTTCCCCGCTGGCAGCTTTTTGACCTGCCCTATGCCTTTCGTAACAGGCATCAAGTTCACCGGGCTGTGGAAGGAGAAATATGGCAAGAGCTGTGTCAAGACCTGGAAGTAAAAAATATAAAGGCCCTCTCTTTTTGGGATAATGGTTTTAAACAACTAACTACCAGCAAAAGAAAAATAGTTTCCCCTGCAGATAGTGCAGGATTGATTTTTCGGGTGATGATTAACAGCCAGGTATTAAAAGCGCAGTTTCGTGCTGTGGAGGCAGTGCCTTTACCCCTGGTTTTTAGTGAACTTTACCGGGCGCTGCAGACACATCAAGTTGACGGTCAGGAAAATACCATATCTAATATTTATGCTAAAAAGTTTTACGAAGTTCAGCCCTACCTCACGGTATCCAATCACGGTTACCTGGGCTACGTAGTTTTGGCTAATGCGGATTTTTGGGCTAGTTTACCAGCCGATATACAGCAAATTTTGGAGAAAACAATGGCTGAAGTTACCCTATGGGAGCGTTCTAAAGCTCAGGAATTAAACAATAAGGATTTTCAACGCCTGGTTGATAGCGGACATATGAAGATTTACGTGCAAACGGCAGAGGAAAGAGAAGTGTGGGTGGAAAGGTTTAAGCCTGTCTACCGGCGTTACGCCTCTTATGTAGGAAAAGACCTCTTAAAAGCTCTAAAGCAGCTTGATCATCATGACCGGCGGCCTGTTTTATAAGTTGCCGGGCTGAAAAGAATGCTTATTTTATTTTAGGAACGGAGGTGATACACTCCCCCATTTGATTAAGGTCGGATAAGTGTGTGATTATTTATTAGAAGGGTTGAAATTTTCAAAAAATTACTGGGGAGGTTTCTGTTATGAAGAGGTTTTTAACCTTAACGCTGGTTGTTTTACTAGCGCTCGGGCTGTTGGCAGGTTGCGGCGCACGTGGTGGAGATTCTGGAGAAGAAGGGGCCGGGGATGGGCCCATTGTAATTAAATTTTCTCACGTTGTAGCTGAAAATACGCCCAAGGGGCAAGCTGCCCAAATGTTTGAAGAAAAAGCTGAGGAATATACCGAGGGTAAAGTAGATGTCCAGGTATTCCCAAACTCTCAGTTGTATGATGACAATGAAGTGCTGGCAGCTTTGCAGCAAGATAACGTTCAGATGGCAGCACCGGCTACTTCCAAGGTTTCCAAGCTGTTCCCCGAGTGGACCATTTTTGATTTCCCGTTTGCTTTCCCCGATGTGCAGGCTGTGCAGGCAGCAATGGAAAGTGAAGAAATCGGTGGTAAGCTCTTTACCATGCTCAAGGAGCAGGACCTGCTGGGTCTAGCTATGTGGGATAATGGCTTTAAGCAAATGAGTCTGGATGAACACCCGCTTTATATGCCCGAAGATTTTGAAGGACAGAAGTTTAGGGTAATGTCCAGTAAGGTTTTGGAAGCACAATTTGAAGCACTGAATGCAAACCCGGTTCCCATGCCGTTCAGTGAAGTTTACAGTGCCTTAGAGCAGGGCGTTATTGACGGGCAGGAAAACACACTGTCCAATATTTACTCCAAGAAGTTCCATGAAGTACAAAAGTACATGACACTCAGTAACCACGGCTACCTTGGTTATGCCGTTATTACCAACGCCACCTTCTGGGATGGATTGCCCGATGACGTTCGTACCCAGGTGAAGAAGGCCCTGGACGAGACTACCCAGTGGGTACGTGACAACGGCCAGCGCCTGAATGACGAGAATTTGGAAAAGATTAAGGCCGACGGCACGCTGGAGGAAATCCATACCATGACAGAAGAAGAGAAGCAGGCATGGATGGAAGCCACCAGTGCTGTATACGATGAGTTCAAAGATGAAGTGGGAGAAGACCTTATTAATGCAGTATTAGAGTTGCGCTAATCGAAAAACGGCCGGAAAGGGGGCTTTCCCAAGCCCCCTTTTTACCGGGTGTTAAAAACCGCACTTGTAAAAATGGGGAGTGGCAGCATGAACTTTCTTAACACTATCTTAAGCAGGCTGGAAGAAATACTGGTGTCCATCGCTTTAATTACTGCCACCATATTGACTTTTGTCGAGGTGGTTTTACGCTACGGGCTTGGTTCCAGCCTGGGGTTCAGCCAGGAGTTGGTGGTCTATCTTTTGATTTTCACCGGCCTGGTTGGCGGGGCAATAGGGGTTAGGGCTAAAACCCACATCGGAGTGGATATACTCCGCAAAAACTTTCCTTTCAAATTGCAAAAAGGTGCCAGTATTATCGCGCTAATCCTAAGTGCCTTGTTCTGTCTGATATTTACCATACTGGGGTACCAGCACGTGCAGATATTGATTGCCTTCGGACAGGTTACACCGGAGATGGAAATTCCTATGTTTATTCCCAAGTCAATTATTCCCATTGCCTTCGGACTGATGACCTTCAGGTTTGCCGAAGAGGCGGTAAAGGAAATTAGAACACCGGCAGCAGAGATTTTTGCAGAGGAAGAGGGTGGGCTTTAATGAAAACAGCAAGCGTCACAGAAAATAAGGGAGCAATTAAAGAACAACCCGGCTCACCTAAGGGCAGAGCCCTGTCCATTGTTTTAATCGGTTTGTGTCTTGTCGGTGTAGTGTATGCCTTTCAAATCCAGAATATGGGGCTAGCTGTTTTTGCCATATTATTTACCTGTTTATTATCCGGTTTGCCCATTGCTGTTTCTTTGGGTATAGCATCATTTGTTTCAATTTTTTTCTTTACCACGGATCCCTTACCGGACCTAGCCGGGAGACTGTTCGCGGGCCTGGATAAATTCCCGCTGATGGCCATTCCTTTCTTTGTACTGGCCGGTAATATTTTTACTTCCGGCGGTGTGGCCAGGCGCTTGATCAATCTTACCAACGCCTGGGTAGGTCATATTCCCGGCGGGCTGTCCATAGCCGGTATCTTCGCCTGTGCCCTTTTTGCCGCTATTTCCGGTTCTTCCCCGGCAACGGTGGTTGCCATCGGTGGCATCATGATCCCGGCCATGGTAAACCACGGCTATTCCAAGCCTTATGCCATTGGGTCAATTGCCACGGCAGGGTCTTTGGGTATTTTGATTCCCCCGAGTATACCGCTGATTGTCTATGCCGTTACAGTAGACCAGTCGGTGGGTAAGCTTTTTATGGCTGGAATTGTGCCCGGTATTTTACTGGCATCATCCCTTGCTTTTGTAAGTTTTATTATCGCCAGAAAAAATGATTATCAAAAGGCTAAGAAGGCGAATGTTAAAGAGCGAATTACCGCGACTAAGGAAGCATTCTGGAGCCTTACCCTGCCGATTATTGTTATCGGCGGTATTTATGCGGGTGTTTTTACCCCCACCGAGTCTGCGGCCATAGCTTGCGTCATCGGTGTAATAGTCGGACTGTTCATCCATAAGGATTTAAAGATAAAGGATTTTCCCAAGATTCTTATTGATTCCGCCAAAACCACATCTATGTTATTCTTTATCATTACCATGGCCATGCTGTTTGCTCATATTCTGACCCTGGAGCGTATTCCGCATGCCATTGCCGAGTGGATCGTGGCCTGGAATGTAGGAACGATTATGTTTCTGGTTATTATTAACGTACTTTTATTTGTTGCCGGACAGTTTATGGAGCCTACAGCTATGATTACCATTCTGGCACCCATACTGTTCCCCGTGGCCATGCAGCTGGGCATTGATCCCATTCATTTGGGTATCATCATGACCGTAAACATGGAGGTGGGGATGGTTACACCACCGGTAGGGCTGAACCTGTACGTGGCCAGCGGCCTCACGGGGATGCCCCTGATGGACGTCACCCGGGCGGCCTTACCCTGGCTAATTGCGGTAGTGGTTTGCCTGATATTGATAACCTATATACCGGCAATCAGTTTGTGGTTACCTAATTTGTTGTTTTAGGTCACCTACTAAGGTTAGAAATAAAGTTTTTGGGATTGATAACGGGGAGAGGGGTTACCTTCTTCCCGTTTTTCTATTTTGACAGAGCAACTTTTATTTCGATTGCATTATCGGCTATATTCTTTTAAAAAAAGGGTGATAGGTGTTTCGGAAAAGGATTTCTTTGGAAGCGAACTTATGAAAATAGGAAAGGTATTATCCGACAGATGGCGAAAACATAAAGAAATGTAGTTGGGGAAGTGTATCTGGATAAGGGACTTGTCTCCTTGTCCAGGAGTTGATTTAAAGGGGGAGTTTTTGTGGCAGTGGTCAATCCGGACATATTTCGTCAATATGATATACGCGGGGTTGCTGACCGGGATTTAACTCCGGAAACGGTGGAATTGCTGGGGAAAGCCTTTGGAACATACATACAGGGACATGGCAGCAATGAGGTCATTGTGGGTCGGGATAATCGTATTAGTTCTGAGCGCTTGCGGGACGATCTGGTGCGGGGGCTGATGGCCACGGGGTGTAAGGTGATAGACATTGGAGAGGTGGTTACACCTATAGTCTATTATGCCCGCATTCATTTTAATGTCGACGGGGCAATAATGATCACCGGCAGCCATAATCCTCCCGATGAAAACGGTTTTAAGATTTCCCGTGGGGACGGGACCATCCATGGAGAAGAAATACAGCGGCTGCGGCAGATTATGGAGCAAGGTAAGTTTTCTCAGGGCAGGGGTGAGCTGGAAGAACGGGATGCAGTGACCACATACATGTCTATGCTGCAGAAAAAGATCCAGCTGGGACCCCGCAACCTGAAGGTTGCCGTTGATTGCGGCAATGGTACTGCCAGTCTTTTTGCGGAGCGCGTTTTGCGGCGGTGGGGAGTGGAGTGTTATCCCCTCTACTGCGAGGCGGATGCCACCTTTCCCAACCACCAGCCCGATCCTGTCAAGACGGCAAACCTTACCGACCTGCAGCAGTTGGTGCGGGACAAGAAGGCCGACCTGGGTGTGGCTTATGACGGCGATGCCGACCGTATAGGCGTGGTGGATGAAAAGGGCAACATTATTTGGGGCGATAAATTGATGTGTCTTTTTTGGCGGGAAATATTGGCCCGCCGCCCGGGAACACCGTGCATTATTGAAGTTAAGTGCTCTCAGGCTCTGGAGGATGAAGTGAAGCGTATGGGGGGCAAACCATTTTTCTATAAAACCGGCCACTCGCTGATCAAGGCCAAGATGAAGGAAGTAGATGCTATTTTTACCGGGGAGATGTCCGGGCATATGTTTTTTGCAGATGAATATTATGGTTTTGATGATGCCTTTTATGCCACTGGTAGGCTGCTGCGCATCCTTTCCCAGGGAGACCGGACGCTTTCTAATCTATTAAGTGCTGTGCCTAAATATCATTCTACAGCTGAAACCAGAGTGCCTTGTGCCGATAGTGAAAAGTTTCGTATAGTGGATGACCTGGTGAAAAAGTTCCAGGCTGAATATGATGTCATTGATGTTGACGGTGCAAGGGTATTGTTCGGTGACGGGTGGGGTCTGGTGAGGTCTTCAAACACCCAGCCGGTGCTGGTGGCTCGCTGTGAGGGTAAAACACCGGAGGCGCTGGAGCGTATCTGCGGCATCATGCAGGAGGCGCTAAGTCAATTTCCTGAGGTGGGAGAGTTTGACTGGGAGTATTAAATCCATAAGGTATCTTCCCGGCCGGCAGAACACAAGGGGACGGTTCTTTTGTGTTTACAGGGTGAACACAAAAGAACCGTCCCCTTGTGTTCTTCCCTATGTTACAAAACCTTTAAAGTCTATACACAGTTCGTTTAGATTTAAGGAATATAATATGTGTGAGAGTAAAAGAATTACGCAGACAATCTTCTTGTGAAAGAAATCTCCTGATGTTACAATAAAGCTTGAAGAGGTGTTTGTCTAAACAATCTAAGGAGAGATTAAGTTGACACCCCAGATTGAAGATATCGCAAGAAACCTGCCGGAACCTGTTCCCATGGGCTGTTATACAAAAGATGATTGCATTTTTCTCTTAAAAGATATTTCCTCTTTAATGCGGGAACAGGGAAACGAAGAAAGAGAAAAAGCGATACAAAGTGGTGTCCACTATTCTGAAATGTTACCTATTGAGTATATGCCCTCACCGGAATATACTGAGCTTTTCCATAATACGTTAGCGGAAACAGCGCCCCTGATTGCGAGCCACGTGGCCATAGTCGGTGAGCAGATATTAAAGTGGCGGGGGGAAAATACAGTTCTGGTTTCACTGGCCAGGGCGGGAACCCCGATAGGGGTTTTGATTAAAAGATATATAAAATACAAGTATGATTTGAACCTGCCCCATTACAGTATTTCGATTATCAGGGGTAAGGGCATTGACGAAAATGCTTTGATCTACATCCTGGCTAAAGAAGGCACGGAAAATATACAATTTATAGATGGTTGGACAGGTAAAGGTGCCATTAACAGTGTTTTAGTAGAGGCGTGTAAAAATTTTAAGGACAAGTATGGAGTGGAACTTAATCATGATCTGGCCGTTTTGGCAGATCCGGCACGATGTGTGAAATTTTTCGGTACCAGGGAAGATTTTTTAATTCCCAGTAGTTGTTTAAATTCAATCGTTTCCGGACTGGTGAGCAGGACCGTTTTACGGGACGATATAATCGATAAATTTGATTTTCACGGGGCTAAGTACTATTCCCAATGGAAAGACATTGAGGTATCTAATTTATTTGTGGACAGTGTTGCCAGGCACTTCCCGGACGTAGTTATTGATTCCTCCTTATTGTCGATGGCAGTTGATGTTCCCAATACCGGCATACAGGACATTATAAGAATACAGGAAGAATTCGGTATTGACGATATAAATAAAGTTAAACCCGGTGTGGGAGAGACAACCAGGGTATTATTGCGTAGAATTCCGTGGAAAATTATCGTAGACCATATGGATAATCCCAACCTGAAACATCTTTTACTGCTGGCCAGAGATAGGGGCGTAGCGGTTGAAATTTATAAAAAGATGTCATATTCATGCTGTGGTTTAATTAAATCAGTTAAATGATAGGATAATAAATTATGTTGGTTTTTGCAACGGATTTGGACCGGACCATTATTTTTTCCCAAAGGTTTCTTACCGGGTGTGAAGATGTAACTCTGGTGGAAAGAAAGCAGAGTGAATTAATAGCATATATGACCGGTGCGGCCAAGGAACTTTTTAAAAAGCTGGCCCGGAGTATAACCGTGGTTCCGGTTACCACCAGAAACAGGGAAGAATATAACAGGATCAGTGTTTTACAGGAGATTGATTACAAATATTGTATTTTGAATAATGGGGGCCGTATCTATGTTAACGGTGCAGAGGACCCCACTTGGAATGAAATAATTGCCCGGAAAACAGCTGCCCTGGGCAAAACCTATGATCAGATACTGCATGAGTTTTTTAAAGTTTTCGGCTCGGCCGGACTGCGAAGGTACAAGCTGTCCGGTGACTTATTGTGGGTATTGTCCGTAAAGGATTATTTCCCCGCCGACCGGTTGGAATATTTTAGACAGTATGCTCAAGGGTACGGTTGGAATGTTGCGGCCACAGGTAAAAAAATTTATTTACTACCTTTATTTATAAATAAGCGGAAGGCTGTGGTTTATCTGCAAACCACTTACTTGAAAGATGTACGGCTCGTTTCCGCCGGTGATTCCATACTGGACCGGGATATGGTCACCGGGGCTGACATTGGATTCATTCCCAGGCACGGTGACATTGCCGGCCTGGAAAGAAGTAATGTATATACAACAGTCAATCAAGGCTTGCTGGCCGGTGAGGAAATATTAAAAAACGTTATGGCTATGGCGGGCAAGAAAGAAGGGTGTTAGGGCGGCGATGATACATTTTAAGCACTTGCCTGAAGAGGTAAAAAGAGATGTTTTTTATCAACTGCCGGTGGCCTTTTCTCCGGCCGATCCTGTCAGTATACTGCAGTATGCTCTGGGGGCAGCGCTATATGTCCCCGGTGTTAATGAGGGAATAGCGACGGCCATTGTTAGCCGCAGGTACCCTCAGCTGACATCTGTTATTTTGTGCCTGGAAGACGCCATAGGTGATAATCAAGTTAAAGCAGCCGAGAAAACATTGATTCAATCCATGGTTAAAATAAAAGAGGCCCTGGAGGAAAAGAAGCTTTCCGAGGCAGACCTTCCCCTCATTTTTGTAAGGGTAAGGAGTGCAGAACAGCTACAAAAGCTTCTAAATAAAGTAGATAAGCTTGATTTGCTGTGCGGCTTTGTATTGCCTAAATTTACTTCCCAAAACGGTATGGATTATTTGCATTCTATATATGCTACAAATAAGCAGCACGGCACCCATTTTTACGCCATGCCCATATTGGAATCGCCGGAAGTGATCTATAAGGAAAGTCGCATAGAAGAATTGATGAAAATTAAAGCTATTATGGATGCCTATAAAAATTCAATTCTTAATGTTCGCATTGGAGCCACAGACTTCTCCAGCTTATTTTCCATTAGGCGGAGTATAGACTGCACCATATATGATATCTCCGTGATCGGGGAATGCATTACCGATATCATTAACATATTCAGCCGGAGTGAAACCAATTACGTTATTTCCGGTCCCGTTTGGGAGTATTTTGCCAGAACGCGGGTACTGAAGCCCACACTGAGGGAGTCTCCTTTTATTGAGGAAAAAGGGGACCGGGGGCGAGAGCAAAGGCAGCACCTGTTGGATGAGTCCATAGACGGACTGATCAGGGAAGTGCTTCTGGATAAAGCAAACGGCCTTACCGGGAAAACCGTAATTCACCCCTCGCATATTACCTATGTTAACTCCCTGCAGGCGGTGACCAGGGAAGAATACGGGGATGCCCTGATGATTGCGGGCAGTGAAGGCGCTGATAAAGGTGCTTTGAAAAGCCCGTGGGGAAATAAAATGAACGAGATTAAACCACATACGAATTGGGCCCGAAAAATATTGACTAAGGCAAGGGTATACGGGGTGTTAAATGAAAATGCCAGTTTCACGAGTTTGTTCTGAGCATAAAGTGCATGTAAATATTCTAGGCGATTTAAATATTGCGATCGATGTTACGGAAAACAGGTATAACATACCTCTGGACAACCTGTTTGGTATTGCCGCCAGGAAAAACCCTAAACGCAGCTTTTTATTTGTCAGTAAACTGCTGGGTAAGCATATCCCTGTGTATCCGCAAATCCCTAGAATCAGCGGTGCCCTGCTGGCCGATATGTTTCTCTGCGAAATAGAAGGGAAAAAGGCCTTTAATTCTTCCTTGCTGGTTAGTGCTTTAGCTGACCAGAAATTTATTCCCGGTGCTTTGGAGGAAATAGAAGGAGCCGCCCCGTTACTATCCAAGCCCACCCTCTTTATAGGGTTTGCTGAAACAGCCACGGGGCTGGGGCATGCTATGTACGAGGCTTTTGCGGGAAATGCGGGCTTTGTCCATACCACCAGGGATAGTATAGTTGAGCTTCAATCTTGCTTTGCTTTTGAAGAAGAGCATTCCCATGCCACATCCCATAGGTGTTATGTGCCGAATGACAGTTTTTTTGATAAATTTGATAGAATAGTGCTGGTGGACGATGAAATAACTACCGGAAAAACATGTCTGAATTTCATAAAAGTATTAAAAGATAAATACCCGGGCAAAGAATATATTATAACGTCGATTCTTGATTGGAGAGACAGCTTTGCCATAAGTAAATATGAAGAACTAAATATAAAAACCTTAGCGCTGCTAAGGGGGCAAATATGCTGCAATAATGTTCCTGTAAAAGTCCCTGGAGTGGTGACCCCAAAAAATGAGGGAGAATTTGTCAAAGTAGATAACGTAAATCTTACTTCGGAAAACAAAAAGCTTTTCACACTGGAAAGCAGTCAGGGCATGCAAAGCTTAGTTTCTTATTCCGAAATGACCGGACGATTTGGGATCACCAGTGAAGAAAACCGGCAGGTGAAAGAAGAAACTTTAAAATATGCTCAAATGTTGAGCAAAAAGCGTATTTATGATCAGAGTTTATGTATGGGTCTGGGTGAATTTATTTATCTACCGTCCCTTATCGCTTCCGGCATGGGGGAAGGAATAATGTATCAATCGACCACTCGTAGTCCCATTCATTCGCTGAGTCAACGAGGATATCCGGTTAAAAACGTTATCTGGTGCGCCAGTCCCGAGGACCCGGCGATCACTAATTATATTTACAATGTAGTCCCGGGCCAATATAGGGAGGTGTTTGTATTTAGTGAGAGGGAGATGGGGCAGCAATGTAAAAACCATATGGCCAAAGAGCTTAGTAAGGTAGGTATAAAGCACCTGGTCTTTGTAGCCATAACTTCTGCATGAACTGCATCATGATTCACTATTGCAATGGTGGACAAGTATCTTTATAATCGTTATAATAAGCTATTTTACGACACTTGTCGTATAAAAGGGGGTTTTATTGTGGGCATTAGTCTACAGAAGGGGCAGAAGGTAGATTTAACCAAAGGTAACCCGGGACTCACCAAGGTAATGGTCGGTCTCGGATGGGATGTTAATGTTTTTGACGGCGCGGATTTCGACCTGGATGCAGCTGCTTTTATGTTGGGCGAGAACGGTAAGGTCACAGCTGATCATGACTTTATTTTTTACAATAACTTAAAGAGTCAGTGCGGTAGTGTGGAACATACCGGAGATAACTTGACCGGTGAGGGTGAGGGTGACGATGAACAGCTTCTCGTGGACTTATCTCAAGTGCCGGCCGGCGTGCAAAAAGTAGCATTTACTGTAACTATTCACGATGCTGAGGCCCGTAAGCAGAATTTTGGCCTGGTCTCCAATGCTTTTGTGCGCATCGTGGATAACAATACCCAGCAAGAGGTCCTGCGATATGATTTAAGCGAAGATTATTCAACTGAAACAGCCATTGTGGTGGGAGAGATTTACAGGCACAGCGGCGAGTGGAAGTTTGCCGCCGTGGGTTCCGGCTTCAACGGTGGACTTAAAGCATTGTGCAATAACTTTGGAATCAATATCTAGTATTAATTAATCGATAAGGGAGGGGTAGTTCTGTCCGTAAATCTGCAAAAAGGACAAAAAATAGACTTGACCAAGAATAATGCCAGCCTATCCGGATTAATGGTGGGACTGGGATGGGACGAGGCTAAGACCGGTGGTTCCGGCGGTGGTTTTCTCAGCGGTTTACTTGGCGGCGGTAAAGGTAATACTATTGACTGTGACGCTTCTGTACTCATGCTGGATGAGAAAGGAAAGATAGCCAATAAAAAGAATGTAGTTTATTTCGGTAATCTGAATAGCCCCTGTGGTAGTGTTGTTCACAAAGGGGACAACCTTACCGGTGCGGGAGAAGGGGACGACGAACAGGTCTTTGTCGAACTCAAAAAGGTCCCAGCTAATGTCCATAAGCTTGTATTCGTGGTTAACATTTACAAGTGCCAGGAAAAAAAGCAGGATTTCGGTATGATTAAGAATGCATTTATTCGCATTGTGGATAATGCAACACAGAAAGAGCTGGCCAAATTTAATTTGACTGAAGACTATGCCGGCAAGACCGCTCTGGTGGTAGGTGAAGTTTACCGTCATAATGGTGAATGGAAATTTAGCGCTACCGGACAAAGCACCAACGATGTATCCCTGAGTGATCTGGTAAGGCGCTATAGCTAAATTCTAAAACGGAGGTAATTTATTTTATGGCAGTTAGTCTGGCAAAGGGACAAAAAGTAGACTTGACCAAGACCAACCCCGGTTTACAAAAAGTAATTGTGGGACTCGGGTGGGACGTTAATAAATATGATGGTGGACAGGATTTTGATTTGGATGCAGCGGTTTTTTTGCTTGATGAGGGCGGCAAGGTGAAAAGTGAAAAGGACTTTGTTTTTTATAACAATGCCGAGGGAGCAGGCGGTGCTGTAAAGCATACCGGGGATAACCTAACCGGTGAAGGCGAAGGTGACGATGAGCAGGTTTTAATTGAATTGGCAAAAGTACCGGATGAAATCCAGAAAATTGCCTTTACCGTTACTATCCATGAGGCAGAGGCCCGCAGTCAGAATTTTGGACAGGTATCTAATTCATTTATCCGGATAGCAAACGAGGCTAACAGTGAAGAATTGATCCGTTATGACCTGGAGGAAGACTTTTCGATTGAAACAGCATTAGTGGTAGGCGAACTTTACCGAAATAAAGGTGAATGGAAATTTAGCGCTGTTGGCAGTGGGTTCGAAGGTGGCCTTGCTGCTTTGGCAACCAATTACGGCCTTCAAGTTCAGTAATCGGATAGCCAAATCTAATTTTCAGCTGACAGGAGTGTTGTAATTAGTACGCACTCCTGTTTTTAAATTATTAAAAGAGTGTAAAGAGGGTTTTGATAAAAATGAAATATGATATTCTTTACCAGGGTGCTTTTCCCGTAGTGCAGGCGCAGCTGGCCCAAAATGAGAAGCTTAAAGCTGAAGCCAATGCTATGGTAGCGATGTCTTCTACCATCGAGCTGGACGGCAAATTAGAAGGTGGCCTTTTGGGGGGCTTTACCAGAATGCTGTCCGGCGAGAAGTTTTTCTTTCAGACATTGAATGCCCGCCGTGGCCCCGGTGATGTGCTTCTAGCCCCGTCAACTCCGGGTGACATTGTCGATATTGACCTGGATGGTTCTTATGACCTAATAGTACAAAAGGATGGTTTCTTAGCCGGCAGTGAAACTCTATCGGTATCCTCAAAAATGCAAAATCT
Source organism: Bacillota bacterium (assembly GCA_009711705.1). Taxonomy (GTDB): domain Bacteria; phylum Bacillota; class Desulfotomaculia; order Desulfotomaculales; family VENG01; genus VENG01. Next base: position 55,057 of record VENG01000028.1, on the reverse strand, counting down.
GGCCCAAGGTTTGCTCTCCGGTGAAGGCTTCTTCATTCTCAAGATAGAGGGTAAGGGCACCGTATTTTTAAGTTCCTACGGGGCCATACACTCCCTAAATCTTGCTGAGGGTGAAGAAATGGTTGTGGACAACAGTCATTTGGTTGCCTGGCCCGATTACATGGACTACAAGATTGAAAAGGCTTCCAGCGGCTGGATATCGTCCTTTACCTCCGGTGAAGGTTTGGTCTGTCGGTTCAGAGGCCCAGGTATCGTTTTAATCCAGACAAGAAACCCCAAAGGTTTTGGGGAGTGGATAAAACAATTTATACCCGGGGGAAAATAAGATGAAGTGGCCCCAACAAACTAAGCTTAGACATTATAATATGGGGAGGCATTTGGGTGGACTATAAAATTGAAGGTTTGAATGTACAAGCAGTAACAGAGTCCAGGGAAAGATACGGGTCGAACCAATTAACCCCGCAGGAGTCCGAAGGGTTTTGGGACAAGCTGAAGGGTAATTTTAAGGACCCCATCATTTTAATTCTGGTGGTAGCTCTGGTAATTAACGTGACCCTGGCGGTTTTGGGTTTCGCGGAATGGTACGAAGGGGTAGGCATTGCCATTGCAGTTGTTCTGGCCACAGCGGTGGCTACCCTATCCGAGCATAAGAATGAATCTGCTTTTCAAAAACTACAGGAAGAAGCTTCCCAGATCAAAAATAAAGTCTTTCGTGACGGCGGAATTACTGAAATCAATATCAATGATATTGTAGTAGGGGATTGTGTACTTTTACAGCCGGGTGATAAAATTCCCGCCGACGGTAGTATTGTATTCGGGGAAGTAAAGGTCAGCCAGGCATCCTTAACAGGGGAAGCGGAAGATGTTACCAAAACTGCCGCACCGGTCGGGGTAAAAATTGAGCAGGACTTAACCGGCCCCCATGCCGTGTTCAGGGGTACTGTAATTTCTGACGGAGAGGCCGTCATGGAAGTAGGCATGGTCGGCGATAAAAGTATGTACGGCCAATTGGCCAAGGAACTGGCATCCGATGACCGGCAATCTCCATTACAGGTGAAATTATCCAAACTTGCCGGCGGTATCAGTACTTTCGGTTATATAGGCGCCACATTAATTGCCCTTTCCTTTATGTTTAAAAAGATATTAATCGATAATGACTTTGTATTAGGCAGTGCTATGGCCTATATAACAAATTGGCAGGTCTTTATGCACGATGCGGTTACCGCTCTCATATTGGCCATTGTTATTGTGGTGGTAGCTGTTCCGGAAGGTTTGCCCATGATGATTGCCATGGTTCTTTCTTTGAATATGAGAAAATTATTAGGCGACAATATACTGGTACGTAAGTTGATCGGTATTGAAACCTCCGGCAGCCTTAATATATTGTTTTCTGATAAGACCGGGACCATTACCAGAGGGCAGTTGGAAGCAGTACAATTTATAAACGGAAGCAGCCAGGCTTATCCTACTTTTAATGAGGTACCGGCCAAGCTGGCATCCCTTCTGGCGCTGGGTGTAACCCAGAATTCCTCCTGCGTAAGAAGTGTTTGTGAAAACGGTGAAGAGCAAATAATTGGAGGCAATCTCACCGAGCGGGCCCTGCTCAAATTTATTGATCCTAAGCATGTGGAGACGCTAAATACAAAGGTACAGAATATTATTCCTTTTAACAGCAGCAGAAAATTTTCAGCCACCCAGGTTGCAGGAGATGCTAACCTGACCCTGGTCAAAGGGGCGCCGGAAATTATCTTACAGCGTTGCCGCTATTACTATGATGAAAACGGTAATCAGGTAGAGCTGGACGAAAGATCTTCCTTATCCGAAAAAATTGATGAATTAGCGGGGCAGGCAATGAGGATTATTGCCATTGCTGCTTCGGAAGAGGCTATTACCGGAGATGAATTGCCGGCTGAATTAAATTTAGTAGGCTTCATAGGAATGCGGGATGAAATAAGACAGGAATCCGTATCGGCCATACGGGAAGCCCAGATGGCAGGTATTCAGGTGGTTATGATAACCGGGGACAGGCGGGAAACTGCCACTGCCATTGCCAGAGAAGCCGGCCTGTTAAGAGGTAAAAAGAATGTTGTCTTATCCTCGGCGGAACTGAATTCAATGTCCGATGAAGAATTAAGAAAGATATTGCCCGATCTGAGGGTGGTGGAGAGGGCTCTGCCCACCGATAAAAGCAGATTGGTTCAAGTTGCCCAGAGCATGAACCTGGTAGTGGGTATGACAGGTGACGGTGTAAATGATGCGCCGGCCTTAAAGAAAGCTGACGTAGGGTTTGCTATGGGAAGCGGCACGGAGATAGCCAAAGATGCTGGTGATATTGTCATTTTAGATGATAATTTTTCATCCATCTCCAAAAGTGTTCTGTACGGGCGCACCATTTACAATTCTATTCGTAAATTTATTGTTTTTCAGCTCACAGTGAATGTGTCCGCCATTTTAATTGCTACCCTGGGGCCGTTTTTCGGCTTTGATCTGCCGTTTACGATGATTCAATTGCTTTGGGTTAACCTGGTTATGGATACCCTGGCCGCGCTTGCCTTCGGCGGTGAAGCGGCCCTGGCCAGATACATGCAAGAAAAGCCCAAAAGAAGAGATGAATCGATTATTAACAGGGATATGTGGTCTTCCATATTAACCAACGGCATTGTCATTGCCCTTTTCAGCATTGTCTTCCTCACGTATTTACCGGTGAGGGATTATTTCCATAGTGAGGCAGCATTTTTAACCGGTTTTTTTGCCTTCTTTGTCTTTTTGAATAACTTTAATAAATTTAACGCCAGGACAGATGAAATTAACCTGTTTAGCCATATACTCGAAAATAAAGGTTTTCTGAAAGTAGTAGGCCTTATTTTTGTGGTCCAGGTTATTTTTACCTACTTTGGCGGGGAAATTTTGAGAACCGTGGCGCTGACTGGCAGAGAGTGGCTTTTTGTGGTCTTGTTGTCCACCCTGATCATTCCCGTGGATTTAACCAGAAAAATAATCAGGGATCTGAGATACGGTGTTTCCTACCGCATGCGGGAAGTGTCCAAAGCCAGGGCGGAGCATGCTGCCACAAAAGACCACTAGCAAGTAGGGACGGTTCTTGCTTGCGCATGATATTCTGGTTGGTCACGACTTCAATTTCGCCGCTCGACATAAGCCCTCTCCATTCACTAGGTTTGCAGTAGTAAACTGCTACTCTGGGGTTATTTTTGATCTGCATCATGATATAACATTTGGGTCATAAGGGACAAGGGACCTGTCCCCTTGTCCCTTAACTTGTTCTATTGGGAATTTTAAACAACCCTGCTACTGTAAACAAGGGGTATTTGGACGACAGCAAGTAGACTGTAATAAAGGGGCCAATTTTCTGGCCCCTTTACAATCTCACTAGTATCATGTCATGAAAGTATGCACTTTAATTTTAACGATTTAAAAGCATAATAAGCTATACAAAAAATGTTTGATTCGTTTTTTGCGACAAGTTGGCACTTCGTTTAGAACCAGTAAATTATCCATTATTCAATAATAATGTCACATTGTATAATGGCTATACAATAAATAACGTATGATTTATACATATCAATGGTATGATTTTGAATTGCCAATTTTAAAAGTGTTTGCAGCAGTTATTTTGTTGACAAGATACTAGTTCCTTTCGATAAATTTGCTCATTTCTTCTTTATTAGCAAATTTTGTTACCTTTCCTTTTACAATTTCGAATTTTCCAATAACGGTTTTACCATCAACGTCATACAAATTGATTACTCTAATGCTTTCGGCTTTACGCTGCATGGCCAAAGCCTCTTTCGGCGTCTTAGGTTCCGGCCCGTTCAAATCTATAGAACGAACGTAACCTTTAGTACCATCCACGCCTTCTGCAAGAATCAAATCCGGCTCGGTTCCTATAGAAGTAGCTTTAAAATCAGAGCCATATGTCTGGCCATTCTCGTTTTTCGGATAGCTGAGTTCTTGGCTTTGGTTAGGTAAAGTGTTAGCTATTGCAGGGCCAAAACTAAGCATTCCCACTGCGAAACCACCAACAAGGGTAACACAGATGACTAATATTCGTCCTGCAAGCGATTTAAGCCACATTTTGTTCCCTCCTTAAGGATATCTGATGTTCGGAGTTGCATTTGCCCAGTACGTATTATATCCATCACCATTATAAGCTTTAGTTTTGCCTTTTGAGTAATAGTACGTACCATGGGTGGAAGAAAGAGCACCCGTACTTTGTGTAAATCCATAAATGAGAGAATCGTTGTACTCCCAGGTGGAAGCCGCTTTCAGAGTGCCACCTTGATAGTATAGCCGACCCTGGACACCCATATATCCTACCGGTATGTTTCCAGAATCATCTGATGAGACTAGTGTATCGCCAGACGTGCCAATATCAGTATATGTGGTGCAATAGGATTTGTTTTTGTAATCGTAGCCTTTAACAGGTCCATAGTAGTTATAATCACTACTTACGGTAGCTGCATACACTGCTGTACTTATTCCCAAAAGAATACCCATTATTAAAGTACAAACCGCAACCTTGAGATTCTTCTTAATCATCAAATTGTATCACTCCCTTCTATAATATACAACACATAATTTGGCATTGTGGTTTGTGTAGACTAACTCTTGGTGTCGTTGGGAACTTCCCTGGTTTAGCCTCACAAACCACTTTTATTTGTCCATTGCAATCACCCCCCTTTTTTTTAAAAGCCTGTCCATTTTTAAAAGCTGAACAAGTAATAAAGATCCTAGAATTCTTCTTTCCACAATGGGAGGCGCGCTAGTTTCCCAGCACAACCAACGGCACCAATACCGTGAATCTTCCCCTATCAAACCTGTTGCGAGGGCTTTAACCTGGCGAGTGCCACCTCATCCCCTACAAAAAAATTTTAACTACCCATAATTATAATTAATTATTTACATATTTCTAGTACTTTTTCCTAAATAACCCTTAATCGGGTATATTTAACCTATTGAATCCTAATTAACCAAAAAAAATACCCCTCTCTACAAAAGGGGAAATCTGTGCTTATGTTCTTCAAATTTATACCGACTCATTAAAGCAGCCTTGTCATATCCGTCAAAGTTGATCTCATACGACCGCCTACTAACCTCTCTGATTCTTCTAATTTTATCCAAGTTTACTATAAACGAATTATGAACTCTAAGAAAATTATCCCCTAACTTGGCTTCTAATTCGTACAAGGTTTTATATGTTTTTCCAATTCTGTTACTAGTATAGACTAAACTTATTTTCTTTTGCTTCTCAATAAATAGAATGTTATCTGCAGATATCATGACTGTCTCATTTAATTTATTTTTGACCTTGATCATTTTTTTTCGGGACTGCTCCCAGCATCATTCTTTTTTTAACCTTACCTGCAAGGCTACTTATGATTTCGTCGACTTTATCTTTTTTCACTGGTTTGAGAATGTAATCATACGGGTGGACGGCGAAAGATTCAATTGCATATTGAGCATACCCGGTTATAAAAACAAAGTATGTCTCTGGATTAAAGCCATATATGGTTTTTGCCACTTGTATGCCGTTCAACTCTTCTTCCGGGGCTAGTTCTATATCCAATAGTGCAATGCTTGGATTATGTTTCTTGGCCAGATTAATTGCTTCTTTACCACATGGGGTATCAATTACCCTATTCACGAAATTATTTTCAGACACCAGCTTTTTGAGAAATCTTCTGGTATAGTATTCATCTTCCAAAAGTAAAATGTTTACCATCTACATCAGTCCCCGTGTTTTAAGCTCTCCGGGATGTCGGGTTCATAAGTGGTAAACCAGCAATTTGCGCTTACCCCAGTATAGGCAACAAATACTAACATTGAAGCCAGGGCACTGACTGTTATCGCTGCCAACTTCCTAAACATTTTTACACCCCCTTAAAATTATATTTAGGAGATTTTCGAGGAATTTAACCCCCCTGTATCCCCATGGTGTTATTAACAATAAGCTGCCAAGAATTCCTAGAACCGCTGCAAAAGCATTCGTATTCATTTTTTGTATTACCAGAAACAATATGATAAAAAACCATATAAACAAGATCAACAGGGCTTTTTTTCTCTGCCGTAGCCTTGTTATTTCATCTTTAATTTGTTTCTTTTCTGTTCCAGCAGGGACCCATTTAAAAATAATAACAGCACCTATCAAAATAACTAATATAGAAATAACTATAAGTGCTTCATAATTTATATCTATGGTAGCAAGTTTGCCCAGGGCCAAAAGCAAAGCGACACTAACCATTAAGCATCTATAATACGTACTTAAGTGGATACCGCCCCCGAAATAACGCAACGATGCAAAAGCTATCAAACATATCATGGTCGTTAAGAAAGTATCTATAATCAAAGATAATAATATTAAAAGCATTAGCTGTACTAATGTTCCGAGTATAAGCTCCAACCCATAAGCAAAAATCTCTATCCTATCCTGATTAACCTGTAATTGTACTCCCATGGTTATAGCAATTTTTCGCGCAAGTACTTTGAACATCTTTTACTTTACCCCTGTCCGGAAGATATACAATAAATGTTGTCCTTTCCCTTGATATGACATCAATTTTTCCTCCGTACTTGTCCACTATTTTTTTGACCAGGTACAAGCCGTAGCCACAAGCTGCGGAGTTCTTGGTAGTATAACCTGGGGTATACAACTGCCGCATTGCTCTTGCTGTAATTTTAGGCCCGGTATTATAAACATATAAGACATAATTAGTATCTTCATATTTTATTTCCACAGCTACTCGACGGTCAATTTGATCTTGGAGAGTGGCTTCCAAAGCATTATCCAAAAGGTTGCCCAAAATGCTGCATAAATCCCAGGGGGATACATCTATATTGACAATATCGCATTTGACCGCAAAAGCAAATTGAATGTTCTTGGCCTCAGCTACTATTTGTTTACTGTTTAACAGTGCCGTAAGGGCAGGATGGCCAACATGAACTATTTTTTCTGTATGCCTATATCTCTCTGCTATACCTTCGATGTATTCTGTGGCTTTATCCTTTTCATCTAAGTACAACATAGACTGTATTGTTTGGATATGTCTGCTGTGATCGTGTTGTCGGGTTTGTAAAGTATTCATCAAATCTTCAACCTGCAGGATATGTGCTTTTAGAAGATTTAATTCCATTTCTTTCTTGGCATTCTCTTCAAGCCCCTTGATCGAAAAAACAGTCAGACCACTGAAAATTAAAATTATTAAATTTACAAATGGTAGAACAGCCTTTAAGTCATCGACAGCCTGTGAATGATATATTTCTTGATTTATAAGTACAATAAATAAAGCCTCCAAGAGCATAGTGGAAATAATTAGCACCCTACCATTTTTCTGCAACGTAATCAGTCCCTATCTAAACTCAAATCAAAGATTACATAATTGCGTTTCTTCGCTAATAGATAGAAAACCAACATAATGATACCTGTGGGCAGAAAGTACAATATATTCAACCAGGGATTGCTAACAAGAATTTCCGTAGTGGCCTCAGTTATCTGTAGAAATATTGGCAGCAATACTCCCTCTAAAACACCGAGAATTAATGTTCCGCTAAGTATTGAAATAAAACAATGCCACATATTTGTTCGTGTAACGATCGTTGTTATAAATGTTGAAAATGCTATAAGTGCTATTGTATGAACTCCGAATGGAAACGGTAATTTTCTTGCAAAAATTGCAAAGACACTGACTATCAAGGACAGCATTAATGCTCTTGAATGGCTCAACTGTAGGTTAAAAAGCTGAAACCCAATTTTAACTATGAGGAATGTTTGTGGGATAGAAGTTAGTATAACGATGTACCAAGGTAGCAATGCCGGATGCATATCAGCTCTCCCCCAATAAGAGCAGTTTTTATTTCAGAAAAACCTATATACCTCAATATGCATATATTAAAACTATGTTCCAAGAAATCTTTTTGGTATTATTAGCTGCATTCTACACCTTTTTACATATTCCTTTCACTGGGCGTAAATAACCCAATTTAGAGTGTAAATAACCAATTTGTTTCACATAGGCCAATGCAATCGCAGTTGATTTTAAGACCGGAGGGAATTGGGTAGTTACATTTCCCGGTAAGCAATTATGTCAGGTGGGGGTAGAATCATCTGTGTTACGTTTAGAAAAGGTTGTAAAAAAACTCAACCACTCGGGCTTACCCCAGATGGTTGAGTATACACAGCGCTCTCCGTATAATGGTGTTTTTCCAGAACAACCAAAAGGGAGAGAGCAACTGTGTATACCCATTCTCCCGCATTACGATGTAGAAGGCAAGCCATGCAACTCGATGCTACAAAACTGTTAGTCGTCGAGAAATTGCTGAAAGGTGCCAAATATCCCATACCACATTCTATAAGATTCTCAGGCGCTATGAAGAGCAAGGCGATGCTGGTTTATACGACAAAGAACACACCCCAAAGGTTTAGCCCAATCAAACGCCTGAGGATGTTGAAGAATCTATTTTGGCCTTTACGCAGGAACATCATTGATTTGTTATGTTTGATGCCGTATTTATTTGGCAGAATCATGGTCATCTACTATCTCTTTCATAGTATTATTTCGCATAATTTCAATTATCATTTTTGATTGATCCCCTGATTTGGAGCAAGTGGGGACGGTTCTTGCTTGCCCTTTTAAGCTGAAAGTTATGGCCGCAAATACAAAAATTACACGGTCTATATTTAAGCTAAAGTACCAAAACTAAGGTCATGGCAACCAAAACAGCAAACAAAAAACAGCTTTCCATTTTTACCATTGCTGCAACGTACATTGGGACGGTGGTGGGGGCAGGTTTTGCTTCCGGCCAGGAAGTGCTGCAATTTTTCGGTTACTTTGGCCTCCCCGGAATAATCGGGCTGGCGGCTACTACGGTCCTCCTGGCTTTCTTTGGTTACATTATCTTAGAATTAGGGAGGAGGCTTAAAGCGGATTCACATTTACCTGTTATCCGTTATGCGGGCGGTAAGTGGGTAGGTTCGGTTATTGACTGGGTTATTACTTTTTTCTTATTTGGCGGCCTGGTGACCATGGGGGCCGGTGCGGGAGCCATTTTTGCCGAGCAATTTGGTTTTTCCTTTTTCTGGGGCAGCCTGGTAATGATAGCGGTTTCTCTGGGTACTGTGCTGCTGGGAATAAGCGGTGTGGTGAAGTCTATCAGCTTTGTGGTACCGGTCCTTTTAACGGCTGTGTTCGGGGTGGCTATTTATGTCATAGCCACTGACTTCGGTTCTTTAATGACAGCTCTTGGCGGTTACTCTAACCCCGGGGGAGCCCCGGTTCCGTTCTGGCCTTTAACCGCGGTTTTATACGCCTCCTATAACCTGGTATTGGCCGTGGCCATACTGGCACCTCTGGGGACTATGTCCAGTCCGGAGAAGTTGAAGACGGGCGCCATTCTGGGTGGAATAGGCCTTGGTGTTGGCGCTACGGCCATAAACTTGTCCATGTTAACCCATGTGGGCCGGGCTGCTGGGTACGAGATCCCCATGATTTTTGTGGCCGGGACTATTTCACCGGTAGTACGTGTTGTTTATACCATTGTGCTTTTGGCTGAGATTTATACCACGGCAGTGAGCAGCCTTTACGGCTTTGTGGCCAGGCTCAGCAAACATGGTACCGCGAAGTATAAATGGTATTCCATTGGAGCGAGTGTGGGGGCTTTCGGACTGGCCCAGTTTGGTTTTTCCAACCTGGTGGGCACGCTTTTCCCGGCTGTGGGAGCCGCCGGATTGCTTCTCTTAGGTGCCCTTATCTACGGTTTCACCAGGGAAAGGGTAGCCAAGGAACCGGTGCAGGCACCGAAAATTCCTCCGGCCAGGCAGCCGGCCCCGGCCATGGCCTTTGAGGTTTCGGAAGAATTGGCCGGACAAGAAAGAACTCCTCCCCCCAAAGAGAAGGATTAAAATTGCGGCCGCCTGTAGATTTCCACGCAGGCGGCCGGTTTTATCTGATTCAATGCTATGACTCTGCTTCTGTCCCCAGCAGGTGATTTATAAACTGCCTGGCGGTGCGGCCGGAACGGGTGTTATGCCATCTTTCCCACTGCAGTGCCATCTCTCGCAGTTTGTCTGCGGGAAGGCTTACGCCGTGGCTCTTGGCCAGGCCGGCCACTATCTCCAAGTACTCATCCTGGCCGGGCGCTGTATAGGTAACCGTTATCCCAAAACGATCGGCCAGAGAGAGTTTTTCCTGCACAGAATCCAGTATGTGGATTTCCCCGTCCTGACCTTCTCTGTCGCTCCAGTTTTCCTGTACCAGGTGCCTGCGGTTGGATGTAGCGTAAATAAGTACATTGTCCGGCTTAACCTCCAACCCGCCTTCCAATAGTGCCTTCATGTATTTAAATTCAGTTTCGTAACTTTCAAAAGATAAGTCATCAATAAAAATAATAAAATACTGGGCACGGTTCCTGAGGTCCCTCAGTATGGACGGGAATTCAGGTAGCTGGTGTTTGGCGACTTCCACCAGGCGCAGGCCGCGGTGACAGTATTCATTAGCCAGAGCCTTGATGGTAGATGATTTACCGGTTCCCCTCTCACCATACAGGAGGAGGTTATTGGCGGTCTTCCCACGGATGAAGGCCTCGGTATTTTGGGTAACTGTCTCTTTTTGTTTCTTGTACCCAATGAGGTCATTGAGGGTTACGGGGTCAGGATACTCTACACCGCACAGGCCCTTGCCCTTTATCCAGCGAAATGCAGTATGTATCCCCATGCGGCCACTGCCCACCGCTTCGTAAAATTGTGCCAGGGTGTTGACCAGTTCCTCCGGGCGGCTGTCATCCGTAAAGCCCTGTTTTAAAGTGCTGAACTGCTCCCAAAAGTGTTTACCGGCATTGCCGTTAGACGAGTTCATAGGATTAAAGTGATCTGGCAAAGGTATGTCTTTAAGCCCCATAACTTTACTGATTGCTTGCAAACTTAGCTGGGAAAACCTTTTTAAAATTTGAATATCGAAAATAGCGGCTTTATGCACGCTGCTACCGAGAATATTCGAGCCGTTTTTTTCAGCAGCACGGCTTAAAATATTTTCAGACGTGGCAACCTGATATAGCAGGTAGTGTTTCCAGGCGTTACCTTTAAAGCCTTCTTTCTCCGCTGCTTCCATAAGGAGGGAAACAGTATCGTATAGACAGGATTGCGTTTCCATAGAGTGGTGTTTATCCTGGCTGCAGGAGAGCAGTAAGCGTCTGACATTATCGATGATGTGGTCTTGCAGCAGGCCGCGGTAAATAACTAGCCTGTTTGTTTCGATATAGATTTTGTAAAAGTAATCTTGTAGATGGGTATAAGTCATATTATTAGACTTCCTTTGTAGGTTTTCGGTTATTTTCGCCATGCGAAGCTGTATTCCTGCTGCATCCTGGATGTTTGCTTAAAATAATGTTATAGTTTGGTTAATATTTTTGAGGGATTTGAATGTATTTCTTGGGGGTCCATTTTTTGACAGGATCAACAGGATTTTTAAAACTCGGTTTTAACCCTGCTGTGCTTTAAAAAAGTTCTTCTTTCTTGTTAATATGTGATTTAACTATGAAACGTATGAAAAAAAAGAAAGGGCAATTTTCGACGGGATTTGATGGGATTCTTGGGATAGAGATTAAAAACAAAGAGAAAGGAAAAGGCAAATACATTAGACAGGATTACAGGATTCGCAGGATAAGGGATTTAAAGATAGCGATTAAAATATCCAATTGGTTATGAGGTTAAGCTTAAAAGAGTTAACTAAGAGTTAATGTGAATTATTAAATTATAACAAAACCGCTAAGATAAATTAATGCTAATAAATACTGTATATACAGAAATATGAAGGAAAACATGCAAAGCTAAAAATCCTGTAGATCCTGTTAATCCTGTCTAAGAGAATACCCCAAAGAAATACCCCAAAATGTTTTCCTATCAAACCCATATGACCCTTATACAAACTTTTACGAAGAACTACATTTTCGTAAAAAAAGTCTTTTAGTGTTTTTAACTCATAAAAGGGGGACTGGGAGTGAGTTTTAGAGATATGGTGGAGGGTCATACGCATGGACATATGCTGCCTTATGATGCCCTGGGGGCTATGGCCAAGCAGGGGGTGACCCGGGCGGTGAGTTGTGCTATAGTGCTTATGGCTGAGCACGCCGAAAGTTATCTTGACCATTTTAAAGTGATGAGGGACTTTTACCGGCCGCTGGCGTTATCAGCGGGCGTAAATATGTATTCCGCCCTGGGTATTCACCCGGTGGGGATTCCCGCGAACTGGCACCGGGTGGTGAAAATCCTGCCGGAGTTTTTAGCAGGTGAAGAAGTGGTGGCTGTGGGGGAGATTGGCATCAACCAGGACTCCCAACTGGAGAAGGATGTGTTCCGGGCCCAGCTGGAAGTGGCGAAAGAGCAGGAACTGCCTGTGATAGTGCACACCCCCAAGCAGCACCGGGAGTACATTGTGGATGTTATGTTGGATATTGCTTCTAAGGCCGGTATTGCCGGGGACAGGCTCATTATTGACCACGCCCACACAGACATTATAGGGCAGATAAACGACTACGGAGCCGTACCGGGGCTAACCATCAGGGAGCAAAATTTAACCCCTGAGCAACTGGTGGAAAACCTGCAATTCTTTGCCGGGGGTATCTTGAACAGCGATTATAGCAATCTGTTCAATAATAACCCCATTGGAATGCTGGACGCGGTGGATTACATGATTGCCCGCGGGGTGGATCCCGGCATCATTGCTTCTCTGGCCCGGGATAAAGCGGTACAAGTTTACGGGCTGTAATAAAAGCGGCATCCTTTGCGGATGCCGCTTCTTTAATCAGTGCTGTGGGTGTTGTCCATGGTGTCCGCAGTGATGGCCTCCATAGTGGGGGTTAGGGCGGTGGTGGTGATGGATATGGTCCATGTGCCCGTGCGGCATGTGATACACCTGTGGCTGTTCGTGACCCGGTGTGTAATGCTCAGTACGGTCTACTTCTACCACTTGTCCTGTCCGAACTGAATGCAGTATGTCGAATATTGTCTTTGCGTCTCCGTATTCCATTTCCGGGGTAACAGCGATTGCTTCTTTACCTATGGCCGCATTATAGAAATTTAGAAGTTCGTTATAAAATCCTCGCTGCGGGCGGTAACTGATTTGCTCGGTACGGCCGTTATTATGAGCCACGTTGATAGTTCCACAGTCTCTTTCTTCCAGGAAAATTTCACCACCAGTGCAGAATATCCTCAGTCCGATCAGTGGGCGCTGCATTTCTTTGCCGGCGCAATAGAACGAAAAGTTACCGGTAATCCCGTTTTTAAACAGCATATTTGTATTTACCGCAGCGTAAGGAGAGAATGGATCGTCCTGGGGTACACCAAAGGCTTGCAGGCGGTCAATGGCGCCGAAGATGTGCCTTAGTGCGGCCACGTCGTGCAGGGCGGTATCAAGCAGGGACCCGCCGGGGAAGTCCGCCCGCTGCCTCCATTCCAAAGCCGGGAATTTGTCCTGGTACATATCGCCCGGGAAAAATACCACCCGGTTTTGGACAAAGTAAACAGGTCGCCCTACATATCCGGTGACAACCATGTCACTAATAATATTGATTTCCTCGTTATAACGGTAGTTTTCGGCAATCATGATGGGAACTCCGAACCTGTGGGGAAGCTGAGCATGGTGTCGGGCCTGTTCCGGTGTAGGTGCCAGAGGCTTTTCGCAAATCACGGGTTTGCCCGCTGCAGCTGCAGCCTCGGCAACGATGAAGTTTTGAGAAATAGGTACCATAATATCCACCAGATCAATATCCGGCCTGTGGATCATCTGTCGGAAATCAGTATAGACATTTTTCGGCGATATCCCCAGTTTTTGCGCCCACATGTTGGCCTTATTAATGTCTTCATCACACACAGCTACCAGCTCGTACTTGTCGTTGAGCTCCTGGTAAGCAGGGTAATGAAGTTTTTCCAGCGCCATCCCCGTACCGATGATGCCAACTCTTAATATTTTCATGAAATCCACCTCCGGCCTTATTTTGACCGGAGAAAGCGTACCCCATACAAAAAGGGAGAACATATCGAAATCATTAAAGAGTTAAAGAGTATAGGACAGATATACTATTTTTGAAGGAAAGGGATGGCTTAACTAGAAGGATTATGACCAAACGGAGGTGTTATAAAGTGGAAGTAAAGTTTAATAAAACTATTTTGAGATTGGTTCAAGGGGATATCACACAACAGGAAACTGCAGCCATTGTTAATGCCGCCAATTCGGGGTTGCTGGGCGGAGGAGGAGTGGATGGTGCCATTCACCGTGCCGGTGGCCCGCAGATACTGGAGGAATGCAAGGAAATAAGGGCCGGGCAGGGGAAGTGTCCCACGGGAGAGGCGGTAATTACTACCGGTGGTAATTTGAAAGCGGATTATGTTATTCACACTGTGGGGCCGGTATGGTCCGGGGGAACGTATAATGAAGAAGAAATGCTGCACAATGCTTATCAAAACAGCCTCAAATTAGCGCAAAAAAAAGGAATCAAATCTGTTTCGTTTCCTTCCATCAGTACGGGTGCTTACCGCTTCCCCATCGAAAGGGCAGCTCGCATTGCCTTGTCCACGGTTAAGGAGTTCATTAAGATAAACGGGGGCTTTGAAGTAGTCCAATTTGTTCTCTTCAGCCAGGGTGACCTGAAGCAGTATGAAAATGCTCTACAGGAAGCAGACTCGTTCAATTGAAAATGGTGAATAGAAGTTGCAGCCGGATCGTAGGTTTTATGTTTCTTTGATTGGACTGTTAGGCTTGTTAGGAGAATGATTAAAGAGCTCAATAATTAAAAAAAACTGTTTGCAAAGTCATTTTCGTACAGTCTATGGGTAAAGGGTAGACTGTATTTTTTTTATCGGTCGTTTTCGGCCCCTTAACGGTGGCTGGTTATGAGAGGACCATTCGTCTGTGAACACAAGGGGTTAACCCTGTATATGTTGCCACTTGCGTGAAAATTCTTAATTTTTACGCAATAATACCTTATGATAATAATACAGCAATCCAAATTGGTATCATAGCGTAATTAATTAAAATTACATTGTTTATTAAAAGGAGGTTGGCTCAATGTCCGAACAGGAAAAAGCTGGCGGAGCGCATTATGATGTAACCTGGCAGGAAGAGCAGTATGTATATCCCCCGGTACATTTTGTCGGTCAGGCAAATTGTACGAATCGTGACGTATTTGAGAGGTTCAGCCTTGATAATTACCCCGAATGTTTTAAAGAAATGGCCGATTTGTTGGATTGGGACCAATATTGGCATACAACGCTGGATACCAGCGATGCCCCTTGTTGGAAGTGGTTTGTAGGTGGAAAAATTAACGCCAGCTACAATTGTGTAGACAGACACTTAAAAAGTAATAGAAACAAGACGGCCATTCATTTTGTTTCTGAGAACGAAAATGAGCCTGTTGTGCACATGACCTATCAGGAGCTTTATAATAAGGTTAATGAAACTGCAGCGGTACTGAAAGACTTTTGTGGTCTTAAAACCGGAGATAGGGTCACACTGCACCTGCCTATGACACCCGAACTTCCCATCACCATGCTGGCCTGTGCCCGGCTGGGAATTATTCACTCCCAGGTGTTTGCCGGTTTTAGCGGCAGGGCATGTGGTGAGAGGATTTGGGACTCCGAGAGCCGTGTTCTGATTACCATGGATTCTTATTACCGTAGTGGTAAGCTGTTAGACCATAAGGCCAATGCCGATGAGGCTTGTGAAGTGGCCAAGAAGGAAGGCCAGGAGGTTGATAAGGTTCTTGTTTGGCAGCGCTACCCCGGTAAGAATTCTTCGTCGTCCGAAATGGTAGACGGGAGAGATTATTTTATCAACGATCTCATGCAAGCCGGAGCAAAGGTTGACCCGGTACCTATGCCTGCCGAAGGGGTATTGTTCCTCATGTACACCAGCGGCTCCACCGGAAGGCCTAAGGGTGTACAGCACAGCATTGGAGGATATCTTTCTTACGTTACCTGGATGTCTAAGTATATACAGGATATTCAACCCAATGATGTGTACTGGTGTATGGCTGACATCGGCTGGATCACCGGTCACTCCTTTATTGTTTACGGCCCGTTGGCCCTGGGTGCCAGCACGGTCATTTATGAAGGAGTCCCCACTTATCCGGATGCAGGGAGAACGTGGAGGATTGCCCAGGAGTTGGATGTGAGTATCTTCCATACGTCGCCAACCGCTATTCGTGGTCTTAGGAAGGCCGGGCCGGATGAGCCTGCAAAGTACAATTTCAAGTTTAAGCATATGACCACTGTGGGTGAGCCCATTGAGCCTGAAGTGTGGAGATGGTATTACAATGAAGTGGGCAAGCGCGATGTGGCTATTGTTGACACCTGGTGGCAAACTGAAAATGGAGGATTCCTGTGCAGTACTGTGCCGGGCATCGATCCCATGAAGCCAGGAAGTGCAGGGCCCGGCGTGCCTGGAATTCACCCGGTAATCTTCGATGACCAGGGGAACGAAATTCCGGCGGGTGCAGGTAAAGCAGGAAACATCTGTATCAGGAACCCGTGGCCGGGCTTGATGCAGACTATTTGGAAGGATCGCCAGCGGTTTGTAGACACTTACTATGGTAAGTACTGCACGGATAAAAACAGTAAGGACTGGCGGGATTGGCCGTACATGGCCGGTGATGCTGCTGTGATGGCCGCTGATGGGTACGTACGGATTCTGGGCCGCGTGGATGACGTAATTAACGTGGCCGGCCATCGCCTGGGTACCAAGGAAATTGAGTCAGCCGCTCTTACCGCTACAGAAGTGGCAGAGGCAGCTGTTATTGCCAAGAAGGATGAGATCAAGGGTGTTGTTCCCGATCTGTATGTTTCCTTGAAGCCCGGCTATGAAGCCACTGAAGAACTTGCCAAAAAAATATCCGGGTGCGTTTCTACGGTTGTCGGTAAGATTGCCCGGCCGAATCAGGTTTACATTGTGAGTGATATGCCCAAGACCCGTTCCGGAAAGATAATGCGGCGGATTCTGGCATCCATTTCTAACAAAGGGGATGTTGGAGACGTAACCACCCTGTCCAACCCGGAAATTGTGGAGGAAATCCGTAAGCGGGTGCAGGGAAGTTAAATAATATGATCTTAAACAAATTAATTTGATCAAAAATAGATAGACTGCTAAGCAGTCTATCTATTTTTGGTTTAGGAAAGTGTATACCCCAAAGGGGACTGGCTCCTTTTATGCTTTTTTAAAAAGGTCCCTGTCCCCAAACTGATTTAGCGCACTTTTTTTAAGTTCTATGAATTATTGACTAACTGCAGGAATATGCTTTTTATCGTCGAATGTATACCACAGTACTGTCTAAGGTTTCATGGGGCGGTTTATACGAAGTGACTATTAACTAAATATTCTTAAAATTTACATTTTAGAGGCCTATCATGATAAATAACCAGCAATTACTTGCCATAATTATAAGATGGCTTTTCCTGCATGGAATTGCTCTGATTATTATGTTTGTGGTCAAACCTGGTATATGGGGAGCCACAGGCTTACTGCTTGCCTCTAGTGCAGTGAGCACCGGGCTTTCTATCGTTTATTTGCGGCGTTCAAGGCAGGTTAACTTTGATATTGAACAGGATCATATGGATCCTACTTTACAGATTGCCAGTCAAACGTTGCCCTATATGCGGCGTGGGTTAAACGAGGAAACAGCCAGGAAAACAGCTGAGATTATTCAAAAAATTGCCGACGTGGCATCGGTAGCGGTAACTGACCACGAAACGGTTTTGGCCTATATAGGAACCGGCGCTGACCATCACAAGCCAGGGGGACCAATTATTACCAAGGCTACAAGGGATGTTTTAGTAACCGGTGAAATTAAAATTGTGCTTGATAGCCGTGAATTAAATTGCCCTATGAAAGGATGTCCCCTGGAGTCGGCGGTGGTTGTACCCCTGCAATGTAAAGGTGAAGTTGTAGGTACTATCAAGCTTTACCGCGTGGAGCGGGGAGAAGTTCCTCCCACGGTGGTTAAGCTTGCAGTAGGTGTGTCGCAGCTTTTGGGTATGCAGATGGAATTAGCGGAGCTGGACCGGCAGGTACAGCTGGTTACCAAGGCGGAACTGGATGCCTTACACGCCCAGATAAACCCACACTTCCTCTTTAACACTTTAAATACTATTATTATGTTTAGTCGCACTAATCCCGAAACGGCACGCCGGCTATTGATTCGGCTGGCTTCCTTTTTCCGGCATGCGTTAAAGCGACACGGACATTTTAATAGCTTACGGGAAGAAATAGAATACTTAAATACTTACCTGGTACTGGAAAGGGCCCGTTTCCGGGAAAAGCTGCGGGTGGTGCGTGACATAAATGAAGAACTTCTGGAATACCAGGTGCCGGTGCTTACTATTCAGCCACTGGTAGAAAATGCCATCAAGCACGGTATCTTGCCTAAGCCTGAACAGGGCACTGTTCAGGTGACAGCCCGCAAGATTGACAGTGAAATGGTGATTATTATTCGAGATGACGGCGTGGGCATTGAAGATGACAGGGTAAATGATGTGCTTCGGCCAGGCTATGGTTCAGGTAACGGGGTAGGACTCAGTAATGTGCATGAAAGGCTCAAAGTCCTTTTCGGTGAGGACTACGGCTTGCGTATTGTGAGCGTGCCTGGTGAAGGCACTTCAATATATGTAAGAGTACCACTATTGCATGGAACTGCCGAGAAGGAGGGGAAGGAACGTGAAACTCAAAGCGCTGATAGTGGACGATGAATACCCGGCCCGGCAGGAGCTGCGTTATGCTCTGGATGGTTTTGACAACGTGGAGATAGTTGGAGAGGCTACCAATGCTCAGGAGGCGTTGGCTTTAATAAAGGCTCTGGATTACCACGTTTTGTTTCTGGATATATCTATGCCGGGTATAAGCGGCCTGGAGTTAGGCGCTACCATACAAGAGATGCAAAACCAGCCCAGCATTATTTTTGTCACCGCCTTTGATGAATACGCGGTACAGGCCTTTGAGGTTAACGCTGTGGATTATGTGCTAAAACCGGTAGAGCCCGGTAGGCTTAAAAAGGCTGTTGATAAGGTAGTTAAATCATATCAGGAAACAGTGGCCGGTTTGGATGTTTCGGAGACAAGCAAAAACGGTAATACTAAAAACAAAACTGATCCCAATCAGATTAAAATTGATCGCCTGCCTGCAGAAAAATTGGGTAAAACAGTTCTTGTATCTGAATCAGATATATTTTATGCCTTTACCGAACAGGATTATATATATGTAAAAACTTTTGAGGACAAACTGCTTACACGGTTTACGCTAAAGGATCTGGAAGCGCGGCTTGATTCCACCATGTTTTTCCGAACGCATCGCTGTTACTTAGTTAACTTGCATAAAGTAAAGGAGATTGTTCCTTTCTTTAACGGAACTTACAATTTGGTGGTAGAAGATAAGAATCACAGCGAGGTGCCGGTTAGCCGGGCCCAAGCCAAAAAGCTCCGCAAGATATTAGGATTCTGAAGCCCTTCCTTAAGGAAGGGCTTTTTGGTGTATAAGGGCATAAATGTAAGTTAAAACTACTAATAAGTTCCAATCAATAACTAATTTTACTTAAAGATTTTTTGTAGGAGGTTTTTATGAAGGCAGTTTGGGATATGCTCAGCGACCAGAAAATATGGGCTTTGTTGGGCGACGTGGAGCGGGAAATTGACACCGATGTAACCAGGTTGATGCTAATTGAACTGTTTAGCCGTCTGAAAGTGGTGGAAGAAGAAAACCTCGCCCTCAGGATATTGCTCCTGGAAGAGGGTACGGTTGATGAGGAATTATATAAGGTAACCCGGGATGCTGTGCGCGAGTTCATGCTAAGGAAAGACAATGAGAAAGCAAGAGAAACCAGCTTTTTTGCCAATTCCGGTATACCCTTTCCGCAGTGGGTGAACTTCAAGTTACACGGCACCTTCCAAAGAAACCCGGAAGCAGAACACTAAACCTAGCCAATATACCAGCAATAACTCAACACTAGGTGCCAGGCACCTCATGTTGAGTTATTGCGACCTGACAACCACTAACTACTAAAACGGCAGGTTTTTTTCTTTTGATGTGGAAATTTGAACCGGGGTGGAACTTATGATTGCTGGTATAGGTACAGACATAGTAAGCATAGAACGTATAGAAAAGGCCGCGGCACGCCTGGGAGAGCGATTTCTGGAGAGGCTTTTTACCCGGGATGAGCGCGCGTACTGTAATGGTAGAAAACAGTGTTGGCAGTGTTACGCAGCCAGGTTTGCAGCTAAAGAGGCGGTTTTAAAGGCCATGGGAACGGGCCTTGCCGGGTGCCGCTGGACCGATGTGGAAGTGGTTAATGACTCTGCAGGAAGGCCGCAAATAAGGCTTTTCGGCCAGGCGGGACGCCTGGCCCGGGAAAAGGGGATGGGGCAAATTTTGATTAGCTTGTCCCATGAAAAGGATAAGGCTTTGGCCTTTGCGGTGGCGGTTGCTGGGGAGGATAAGAGTTTTTGACGGGTAAGCGGGATTAAAGACTTTGCATGTCGTGCTTTGGGGGCAACAACAATTCTTTGACAGGATTAACAGGATTAACAGGATTTTTAAATTCACGGGTATAAATTTTATCGATTAATAAAGTGCTTGGGGGTTTATTAAGTTTTCGTATGGTTTTTTATAAAAAAATAGATGAAATAATATATAAAATACGGGATTAAAGATTTTGCATGTCCTGCTTTGGGGACAATAATAATTCTTTGACAGGATTACAGGATAAACAGGATTTTTAGCTTTTCTTGTTTTCCTTTATATTCCTTTTTATATAATATTCATTAGAATTAATTTGTCTTGGCGGTTTTGTTATATTTTTAATAATTCACTTAACTCTTTTAAGCTTAACTTATAACCAATTGGCTATTTTTAATCGCTATCTTTTAATCCCTTATCCTGCGAATCCTGTAATCCTGTCTAATGTGTTTGCCTTTTCCTTTCTCTTTGTTTTTAATCTCTATCCCATAAATCCCGTTGATCCCGTCAAAAAAAGTCTTTTTCTTTTAGTGTCTTCTGATTTTCTTATGTGGAGGTGTGTTTTGTGCGGGTGGTAACGGCAGCAGAAATGCGTGAGATAGATAGAACTGCCATTGAGGAGTATGGCATTCCCGGTGTGGTTTTGATGGAGAACGCCGGGCGGCAGGTGGTCAATGCAGTGGTTGATATGCTCGGTAATGTTAACGGCAAAACAGTCCTTATTATTGCCGGAAAGGGCAATAATGGGGGGGACGGGTTTGTGGTGGCCCGCCACCTTAAAAATATGGGTGCAGAAGTGTTTGTCTATCTTCTGGCGGATGTATCTCAAATAAAAGGTGATGCCGGAATAAACCTGGATGTATGGCAGAAAATGGGCGGGGAGGTTACCAATCCGCTTAGTGAGGGAAAGAAATTGTTGGATACGCACTTAGCCCGCTCCCATGTAGTTGTCGATGCCCTTTACGGTACAGGTTTTAAGGGGAGTGTGCGGGAAAATGTAGTCCCGGTGGTGGAAGCAGTGAATTCCTCCCTTGTGCCGGTTATTGCGGTAGACATCCCGTCCGGGCTAGAGGCTGATACCGGCCTGGTGCAGGGCCCTTGTATTAAAGCGTCGGAGACAGTAACCTTCGGGCTACCCAAAATCGGACTGGTTACGGGATACGGCCCGGAATACAGCGGCCGGCTGCATGTGGTGGACATCTCCATTCCCCGCGCGGTGGCCCGTGGTGGAGAAATAGAGCTGGTAACCGGTGCCAAAGTGCAGCAAATCTTACCACACCGCCCGGCTTATGCCCACAAGGGAGATTTCGGCCATGCCATGGTAGTGGGAGGTTCGCCGGGAATGAGCGGGGCCGTGTGCCTGGCCGCCCGGGCTTGCGCCAGAAGCGGGGCCGGCCTGGTAACTGCCGCCGTCCCCTGGGGCCTGCACCCGGTGGTAGAAATCAAACTGACGGAAATTATGACCATGCCGCTTCCGGAAAACGTGGATGGGTTTTTATCTAAGCAGGCTCTGGAGGTCATTAGCGAGCTGTTGGAAAAAATGGATGTGTTGGCCATAGGGCCGGGACTGGGAACTCACCACGAGACCGTGAAGCTGGTGGAAGAAGTGTTGAAAATTGCAAAAGTTCCTTGTGTTATTGATGCCGATGGTATAAATGCTGTGGCACAATCGGGGTTCAGCCTGCAGGAAATGCAGGCCGGTGCGGTGATTACACCGCATCCCGGCGAAATGGCCCGCCTTATGGGATGCACTGTGGCGGAAGTGCAGGCAGACAGGCTGGGCATTGCCCACCGGGCAGCCGCCGAGTCAGGTGCCGTGGTGGTGCTCAAGGGGGCCGGAACCATCGTGGCGCTGCCCGGTGGTAAGGCCTATATTAATAATACGGGTAACCCCGGTATGGCCTCAGGGGGCGCAGGCGATGTGCTCACCGGTATCATCGCCGGTTTGCTGGCTCAGGGGCTCTCAGCTGAAAATGCTGCTGTGGCCGGAGTCTATTTGCATGGCCTGGCAGGAGATAAGGCCGCCGAAAAAGGGACGGTTGGTATTCTGGCCGGGGATGTGACGGAAGTTCTACCCGAGTGTATAAAAGATACTAAGGGGGAGCGGCTGTGAATGGAGATTACCCCATGTGGGCCGAAATAAGCCTGGCCGCTCTGGCACACAACATAAGGGCCTTGAAGGACCTGGCAAACCCGGGCACCAGGCTAATGGCTGTGGTAAAGGCCAATGGCTATGGGCACGGCGCCCAAGAGGTGGCCCGGGTGGCGCTGGAAAACGGTGCCGAATGGCTGGCAGTGGCCAGGGCGGAAGAAGGAATTGAACTGCGCCAAAAGGGAATCCATGCTCCTATGCTCGTTTTCGGCCTGGTAACCGGTGCCATGATAGGTAGGGCGCTGGAGAACAACCTTGTATTATCAGTCTATAATGCGGCATCCGCCCGGGCGGTGGCAGATGCCGCCCGGGCCTGCGGAATGCGGGCCCCTGTACATTTAAAGGTTGATACGGGAATGGGCCGCTTGGGGTACCTGTGGAATGGGGCAGGGATCGGGGAAATAGTTGACATGCTGCGTATGCCGGGACTTGATGTGCAGGGCGTATATACCCATTTTGCTGCGGCGGATGCGGGGGACAAAACATATACTCGGCAGCAGTTACAAAGGTTCCGGGAGCTACTGCAGGCCCTTTCCGAGCGCGGATTTCATTTTCCGCTGCGGCACGCGGCCAATAGTGCTGCTCTTATCGATGTGCCTGAAGCGCACTTTGATCTGGTGCGGCCGGGTATATCCATCTACGGTCTTTACCCGTCCGGAGAGGTGGACCATGGCCGCGTTTTGCTGCAGCCGGCAATGACTCTTAAGACCAGGGTAACCCAATTGAAAGAGGTAGCAGCAGGTTTTAGTGTAAGCTACGGGTGTACTTACCACACCCCTGCTCCCACGGTTTTAGCCACACTGGCAGCGGGGTATGCAGACGGCTACACCAGGCTGCTTTCGTCAAAAGGGCGGGTGCTGGTAAATGGAGAGTACGCTCCGGTGGTGGGACGCATATGCATGGATCAGTGTGTGGTGGATGTGGGGCATCTACCGGGGGTTAAAACTGGTGATGAAGTGGTGTTGATGGGATCACAGGGCGGTAAAACGATCACCGCGGATGAAATTGCCGCCGCCATAGGTACTATTAATTATGAAGTGGTGACCATGGTAAGTGGCCGGGTGCCCAGGGTTTATGTATAGGAAGTAAGTTTGGATATTTCTTTGGGTCAACTTTTTTTTTACGAAAATAAATGTTAATTCTAGTTTGTGTATATGGTTTATGTGAGTTTTGATGGGATAAGCGGGATAAAAGGCTTTGTATGTGAGGCTTTGGGGTAAACAATTTTTTTAGACAGGATTTACAGGATATACAGGATTGTTAAAAAATAGAAAAATACAATCGAATGTCTTTATCACCTAAACAGAGCTTATGGACCAGTCCAATATATTAAAACAAATAATTATAAAATGTTTTTTAAGACCCCAAAGCACTACCCTAAAGCATCCTGCAAATCCTGTTAATCCTGTCAAAGAAAAAAAGACCCATAAGCCAAGACCCAAACAATACTTTTAAGCAAGGAAGCAAGAGGACCCGTCCGGGACTGCTGAAAAAGTCCAGATTCATGTCATCCTGAATGAAACGAAGTGAAATGAAGAATCTTGAAAGTCGCATAAATACTCAGATTCTTCGCTGCACTCAGAATGACAATCTTGGATCTTTGTAGTTTTTATGACTAGGGCAAAATGTAGTGCTAACACTAAAAAAGAAGGCAATTTTTGACGGGATTGATGGGATTTTCGGGATAGAGATTAAAAACAAAGAGAATAGAAAAGGCAAACACATTAGACGATTACAGGATTCGCAGGATAAGGGATTAAAAGATAGCAATTAAAATATCGAATTGGTTACAAGTTTAAGCTTAAAAATATAACAAAACCGCCAATACAAAAAATTAATGCTAATAAATATTGTATGCAAAGAAATAATGAAGGAAAACAAGCAAAGCTAAAAATCCTGTTGAACCTGTTAATCCTGTCAAAGAATTGTTGTTGTCCCCAAAGCACGACATGCAAAGTCTTTAATCCCGCTTATCCCGTTAATCCCGTCTAAAAACTGACCCTTAAGCTACGACATTCAGGCTGCTTTTTGTTGGCCAGGTTTTTGGTCCATGGCCAGTGCCTTGCGGGGGCAGCCGGCAACACAGGTGCCGCACTTTATACAGTCATTGTCACCCATGACCCCTTCTTCCTTGTAATCGTGGGGGGTGAGCTGCATGGGGCAAACCCTGGCACACTTGCCGCAGTTAGAGCAATCCTCTGTGATATAAAGGGGCTTGCGACCTTTAGATATCCAGTTGGCCACTGTACCCATGGGGCAAATGTGGCACCAGGTGCGGGGATGTATAAACAGTGCTAATATGATTCCTACTATGGTGGTTATTGTCAGTATCCTCACCAGGGCCATGCCCATGGCATCCGGGTCGCCCCAGGTAAAATAGAATTGTACTCCCATAGCAGTAAAAATAGCACCCAGCATGAAAATCCTCAAGGCCTTGCTGCGGAAGAAGGCGGGTATTTCAATTTTGCGGCTGATTTTACCGAAGAACAAATCAAAAAACGATCCCCTGGGGCACATCCAGTCACACCAGTTGCGACCGCGCCGAAATGCCAATCCCACTGCCCCTATCATGCACCCAAAAAGGAGCCATCCAGCCACCGGGTAAAATAATCCTGTAATGATAACAGCAGGAAGGCCCAGCCATGTGAACTTTTGTAAATGCTTTCTTTTTGCTGTTTGTTTCATTGTAAATCCTCCTGACTTTTATATTAATAATATATCTTAATATTACGATATTTATATTTAAAATATACTATGTATATGTACCTTTGTCAATGAGTTAGTGAAAATTTAAAATATTTTAGGAGCTGGCCTGACAGGTAGTGGTTCTTAAAATCCAAAGACTTGTACTTCCAAGCACTTGTTGGCTGTGATATAATGTTCAGTAAATAATTAGCTGCAGTATTACTTAAAGGAGGTTTGCTGATGGCCAGTCCGGGTGAAGTAAGGACGAATCTTCAAGAGTTAGGTCTTATGTTTGCTCGTTTTATTGTATTCGTGGGGTCTTTTTTACTGGTAGGTTTTGTCGGCCTGATCATTAATCTTCCGGGTGCAATTGCCGGGTTACTGGGTGGCTTGACGGGATTCTTGTTAATTGTGGGAACCTCAATGTTTGAAGTAAGGCCTACATCCTGCCCTAATTGTGGGCGCCAGGCGAAGGTTATAAAAAACACCGGTTCTTTTGAATGCCCCCAGTGTGGACAGAGTATGTATATTTATGACGGAAGCGTAAAAACAATAGAAGCGTAAATAGAAGCGTAAAAAAAGCCGCATTGCGGCTTTTTTTTGCTTTAGAATGGACTTAACCAGGGGCATTGGCGTAGCAGTAAAGGCATCGCGATTAGCCTTAGAGTAGGATATCAATTAAGAAAAAGGAAATTCACCGTTATCTGGCAAATACTAAACACCTAAAGGCTATTTTTTTGGAGGAAACCAATCATATGAAATATGCTGACTTACATATTCACTCCACGGCATCGGATGGGTCGTGGACGCCGGCAGAAGTGGTCCATGTGGCCAAGGAAAAAGAGTTAAGCTGCATTGCCCTGGCGGACCACGATACAGTGGACGGAATTGGACAAGCCATAGAGACCGGAACGGAACTTGGGGTAGAAGTGATACCGGCGCTGGAGTTTTCCACCCTTTATCGCGGCGGTGAGGTGCACATTTTGGGTTATTTCATTGACTGGCGCGCCAACAATTTGCGGGCGGAACTGAAAGAAGTTGCCGATGCCCGTCTTAACCGGGGTAAAGGTATGGTGGTTAAACTGCAGGAATTGGGAATAGACATTGACTGGGCAGATGTGAAAGAGATTGCAGGGGACGGTGCGGTGGGGCGGCCGCATATTGCCAAAGCGCTGCTGGAAAAAGGGTATATCAAAACTATGGGGGAGGCTTTCACCGCGTCATACATAGGTAACGGCGGCAGGGCGTATGTAGAGCGCTACGAAATGTCCCCGGAGCGGGCAATACAACTGACCATGGATGCCGGCGGTGTACCGGTGCTGGCGCACCCCGGCTTTTATAAAAAGGATTCCCGCCTGGAAAAGGAAGATATTATCCACCTTGCGGAGCACGGGGTGCAGGGTATTGAGGTGTGGCATACTAAGCACTCAGAGAAAGATACCCGCTATTACGAGGATATTGCCCGGGCGGCGGGCCTTTTAATGACAGGAGGGTCTGACTGCCACGGGGACAATGCTAATGAGGTATTGATGGGGCAAATTAAATTACCATACGAGTATGTGGAGCGCCTGCTTGCGGCACTTAGGTAACATTAGGATAATTCTAGCCTCAGCATTGATTGAAAAAGTTGCAAAAGCTCTGATGGAACACTTAAGGGGTGATCTTTTTGGGTTTAAGTAAACTGCCAAGTATAGGTAATGTGTTAGAGGACAAGCTAAGGCAGGTAGGAATTGAAACACGGGATGATTTGCAGAATGTTGGCAGTAAAGATGCTTTTCTACGCATAAAAAGTATTGATGAGGGGGCCTGCTTAAACACCTTGTATGCATTAGAGGGAGCCCTCCAGGGAGTGAGATGGCATTACTTATCTGATGCCGACAAAAAGAATTTGAAATCATATTATCAATCAATAAAATGATTTGTACTATTTTTTTCATGAATCTTTTCGACTAATTAAAAGCGATAAAACCAATACTATAAACATGATTATACGTTTTGGCTATGTGGCCATGTCCATGACTATGCAAAACGCGTCACCGTCCAAGACCGTAACCTTTAAAACCTATAGCAAGCTGGCGGAAAAAGACCCGGAGGCGGCATTGAATAAAGTGCGGCGGGTGACAAGGCAAAATCTTAACAACTGCCTGAGGCTGCTTCGCCATAACAAAGCCCACGGGGTACATGTGTATCGTTTTTCCTCCAAGATAATCCCGCTGGGCACGCACCCGGAATTAAAGCATTGGGATTACATGGAGGAAATGGAGTCCGAATTAATGGAATTGGGCCAATTTATCCGGGAAAATAAAATGAGGGTTACCTTTCACCCGGACCACTTTACGGTGATTAACACTCCCGGTGCAGACGTCTTGGAAAAATCAATAGTAGACCTCAGGCACCATGCCGGTTTATTGGAGGCCATGGGGCTTAATACCCGTGCAAAATTGGTAATGCACGTGGGCGGCGGTTATAAGAATAAATCTGCTTCTTTGGAGCGGTTTCGGCAAAATTGGTCCCAAGTGCCCTCAGAAGCCCGGGAACGTATTACCCTGGAAAATGATGATAAAATTTACACCGGTTCTGATGTCCTCTGGCTTTGTGAGCAGTTAAAGTTGCCCATGGTACTGGATATCCATCACTATCTATGTAATCATGGCCACGGTGAAACACTAGGTGAATTAGCGCCCCGGTTTATCGACAGCTGGCAGGAAACGGGCTTGAATCCCAAGATACACGTATCCAGCCCTAAAAGTGAAAAAAACCGTTTAAGTCACCATGATTATGTTGATCCCGGCGATTTATACCCATTTCTGACGATAATGCGGGAACATAACAGGGATTTTGATGTTATGGTGGAAGCTAAGCAGAAAGACCGGGCTATGTTTAAACTGGTACAGGATTTAAAAGCATACCCTGGTATTAAAGTGCTGGGAGACGCTCTGGCTGAGTTTGTGTAAACAAATAAAATGCAGGACGGTTAATTAACCCATCCTGCATTTACGTATAAGCAGGTTATTTCTGCTGCGGCTGTTGAGCCTGCTGCTTCATCTGGTAATTAG
This sequence comes from Bacillota bacterium, assembly GCA_009711705.1. Lineage (GTDB taxonomy): Bacteria > Bacillota > Desulfotomaculia > Desulfotomaculales > VENG01 > VENG01. The sequence continues at coordinate 26,663 of VENG01000028.1, read as the reverse complement.
GCTCTTGTTTCTCCACGTAATTTACCCGTCCTGCCAGCAGCTGGTTCATTTGCTCCAGCTGCTTGTTCATATCCGTGAACATTTTTTTGGCATTCTGGTCCTGGGTTTCCAGTGCAAAGGACTGCATGTTTGCTGCCGCCGACTGCAAATTGGCCAGAGTCTGGTGCAAATTGGTGCCTACTGTCATAAAAACGACCTCCTTTGATTGAAGTTCAATAATAGAATGTGCATTTTGCATGAAATATAAAGCTTGTAAAAACATAAAGTTGAGTCATTTCAATACAAACAAAAATAGTTGATCGATTAATAAAAAAATGGGAAAGGTTAGAGCTTAGAAGTTTAATGTAAAAGGATGGATATTATGATGAAAGAGGAATTGAGGGTCTTTTCCCCTACCGCCATATTGGGTTATGGTTTTCCCATGGCCTCTTTTGAGGCAGGGCTAAAGCTAAAGCCTCACGTGATTGCCGTAGATGGAGGTTCGACGGACCCCGGCCCTTATTACCTGGGATCGGGAAAATCATTTACCGACCGCGCGGCAGTGAAGCGGGATCTGGAGGTTATGCTGGCCGGGGGTAAGGAATTGGGAATACCGGTAATTGTGGGTACCGCCGGGGGATCAGGGGCGGGCTCTCACCTGAGCTGGTGCCTGGATATAGTTAGGGAAATTGCCCGTGAAAAGCGTTTGGGTTTCAAGCTGGCAACCATAGGTGCCGAAATTCCTAAGAAAAAATTGCTCCGGCACTTTGACCGGGGCGCAATTAAACCTCTCCCGCCCGGCGGCGAATTGCAACGCGGGGAATTGGAAAGTAGTAAAAGTGTAGTGGGACAAATGGGTATGGAGCCTTTCATAAAGGCATTGCAAGCCGGGGCTGACGTTATTTTAGCCGGCAGGGCTTATGACCCTGCAGTTTTTGCCAGTTATCCCGTTTGGAAAGGATTTGACACGGCCCTTTCTTTGCACATGGGAAAAATACTGGAATGCGCGGTTATTGCCGCCGAGCCGGGCAGCGGCAGTGATTGTATGATGGGTTTTTTGCGAGAGGATCATTTTTTGCTGGAACCCATGAATCCTGACCGCAAATGTACTGTCACTTCAGTAGCCGCACATACTCTTTATGAAAAAACTAATCCCTACTTATTGCCTGGCCCGGGAGGAACCCTTGACTTGAAGGCAGCAGATTTTAGCCAGGTTAGTGAGCGGTCTGTTAAAGTCTCAGGAAGTCGCTACATACCTTCTGATGTCTATTCCGTTAAGCTGGAAGGGGCCAGGCTGGCAGGCTTTCGTACTGTATCCATTGCCGGGGCCAGAGACCCGCTGTTCATTGACCGTGTTGATAAGATTATCGAAGGTGTGCAGGAAAGGGTGCAAGATAACTTCTCATCCTTTACCGGACGCTATCGCCTGCTTTTCCGGCTTTACGGCCGGGATGGTGTGATGGCCGGCCTGGAGCCCTTATCCGGCGTGAATGGTTGTCATGAGCTGGGGATTATTATTGAGGCTGTGGCTGATGAGCAAGAGCTTGCTAACACCATCTGTAGTTTTGCCCGCTCCACCATGCTCCATTACGGTTACCCCGGGCGTATGGCCACTGCCGGGAATCTGGCGTTTCCTTATTCCCCTTCGGATTTTGAGGGTGGTGAAGTTTACCGGTTTAGTGTGTACCACTTGCTGGAGGTGGAAAACCCGGAGGAATTGTTTCCTCTGCAGGTAGAGCAGGTTTAAGAGCGCTGAAAATATTTGTGAGGTGTGTTTTAGGTGGGAAAAGTGCTTTTAAAAGATTTGGCTTTCGTTATTCGCAGTAAAAACGCCGGCCCTTACGAGCTGACCCTTGATATTATCTTTAAAACGCGGGAAATTTATGATCGTGTTGTAGAGCAGGGTGTGATCAACCCTGGGCTGATTGCGCGGCTCTACAAGGTGCCGGAAGATAAAGTGATATCGGTGGTGGAATTTGCGCCGGCTATGGCAATTAAGGCCACCATTGTCCGGCCGGTGGTCTGCGGCGATGTGGGAGACACTGATGTTTACGGTGCCCAGCAACATGGCCCCCTGTTAAACATGGAAGTGGATTGGAATTAAGTACAAGCATTACGGGTACCATAATGAAAAGTTGTTTTGTGAGGTCGTTGACCGCGGAGGTGAAGCATGGCATGGTCCAGGAAAATAAAGAGCTGGTGGCACAAGCGCTGAATTTGATCGACCTGGTTAATTATCAGGAAGGATCGGTGGTAAGCAGGACTTTAATTGACAAAAAGGCAGGTACCGTCACCCTGTTTGCCTTTGACCAGGGACAGGCTTTAAGCGAACATACAGCTCCCTATGATGCCCTGGTGAATATCATTGATGGGGAGGCGGAAATAATTATTTCCGGTAACGAGCACAAGGTAAAAAGTGGTGAAATGATTATTATGCCCGCTGACGAGCCCCACGCCTTGAGGGCCACCGAAAAGTTCAAGATGGTTCTGGTTATGATCCGGTCGTAGTACCGGGCAGCTAATTTATTAGGGCAAAAGACACCTTTTGCTTAAAATAAAGCAAGAGGTGTCTTGCTTTGGACTATAATAACTATAGCAACATTAACCATGATAAGGAGCGGGAATTGTAATGAAAAGTTTCCTGGGTATGAAAGAACCCGTTAATACGTTGACACACTTTATCGCATTTTTAACCGCCATCGCGGGGCTGGTGTTTCTAATCATCGCCACCAGGAATGAACCAGTTAAGCTACTGGTAATGATAGTTTACGGAACCAGTCTGGTGCTGCTTTTCGGGGCCAGTTCTTTGTACCACTGGATTAAAACGTCCCCGCACAAGGAATTGTGCCTTAGAAAAATTGACCATATCGCCATTTATATATTGATTGCAGGCTCTTATACACCGGTTTTTTTCTACGGCTTGGGTGGAGCCTGGAAGTGGACTATGCTGATAGCTGTATGGACGCTGGCTTTAATAGGTATCGTCCTGAAAATATTTTTTCAGAACGTACCAAGAGCCGTTTCCACTGCTTTCTATTTATCGTTGGGCTGGATTGCCGTAGTGCCCTTCGCCATGCTCGTTAAAACCATTCCGCTGGGCGGCATTATCATGATGGTGGCAGGCGGAGTGGCTTATACTGTAGGGGCCCTTATATATGCTACCAAGTGTTTTAACTTTTTCCCCAACCGGTTCGGCTTTCACGAGATCTTCCACCTGTGTATTGTGGCCGGCAGTGTAACCCATTATTTAATGATTTTCCTTTACATTATGCCTGAATAATCCAAAGAACTGTAGGGACCCAATAGAATGGCCTTTACCGTTTGCTCGTTCCTTAGGGGCTGTTGTCCTGCCGGAAGGTCAATCAAAGCATTACAATTTGCCGCAGGGCGGAACATGCTGGATTTTTGAGCCAGAGCACTAATTAAACCTGGATTAAGGGCCGTTCCCCGCTTTACCAGCATATCACCGGCTTGGTAATCCTCTCCCTGAGGTTTAATGTTACTCCCTGCTTCTATTTTCCCGGCAAAGATAACATTATTTTCATCCACCTTAGCCAGTTCTTGCGGCATAACCGCCACAGTGCCGTCAGGTAAGGGTCCGCCCGTTACCATACCTGCGGCTTGCCCAGGATTCAGGCTGTTTAATGGTGTATCCTGTGGCCGTAAACGCTCAATTATTTGAAAACAATTGCCGTTGAAGTTTTCACTTACTGCTACAGCATAGCCGTCCATAGCTGACTGGGGATAAGGGGGCAAATCTTCACCGGCAAAATGATCCTGAAAGATATACGGCCCAGAGCTTGTAATGAACCTGTGGCTACAATACCCACCCAAAGCGGGTGAAAAGTCTTAACGGACAGCAGCGGGGCAGGTTCACTGCAGTTTTTTTCCGCCTCCTGTAGGGTACGGGCATCTACGGCAAGGGGAATGACTCTGGTTCCGGCAATATTTTGGTCCTTTTGGACCGGCCGGTTGTTATGCAAGGTAGACATGATAACATTATCCAGACCGTTAATTTTATTCAGTTGGTCAACTTGAACTTTTAAAATGCCGTCATAAGTTGCCCTAAGGTTAACTCTTCCTTGGTTAGGCTCATCCCAGCCTATGCCTGACCCGGCTGAATGCCGGGCCAGGCGAATTGCTGCTTCGTCTTCATGCACCATGTTCTATAGTTCATGGGGTAATCCATTTTTAAACCTAATTCCATGACAGCCTGCCAGTTGGTTTTGCCCGGCAGGGGATTAATAGCCTTACGCACGCGCTGAACACGGTGCTCGGTATTGGTAAATGTGCCGTCAGTTTCTGCAAAGCTGGCAGCCGGGAGGATCACATCGGCATATTGGGCTGTTTCGGTCAGGAAAAGTTCCTGGTGAAGATGACCATGGTCACCTCGAAACCGGTATCCATATTTCGCTCTTAAAAGTAGGTGAAGATAGATCTTTATGCTCATTCCACAGGATTTCCGGTCCTACTGATTGTTCATAGTTTGAGGATGGAAACCATTCGGAATAGATGCGTCCCCAGATATCCTGCAGAGTATCAGGAAATGGTCCCACTGATTCGAATACAGCCCATGTTGAGGCAGGAACTTCAAGTTGTGTCAGGTTACCCGGACACTCATAAGTTGTTGCCACGCCTATATAATGATCAAGTCCCCCTTTTTCCTCCATTCGGCCTTCGGAAAAGTTCGTGGAGGCTTGAAGTAGTCCCAAAGGCTCGACATTAGAAAGCTTTTTAAGTTTATTTATTGTCGCATCATTTAAAGTTTTCCACATAGAGGTAATTTCCTGATTAACCCCATGGAAAATTATGGGAACCCTTTTCATGATACCAACTATGCGAAAAGCCTCTTTTTCTTCAATTCGATAGTTCATCGCTCTTCCTCCTCTAATTGATAACTGAAAGGTCATTGGTGGATAAGATCTTAACAATTGACCATTATTTCTGGCTTCTGAGGGTGTTATACCATGTAAACTTTGAAAAGCTCTTGAAAAAGAATCCGGTGAATTGTATCCATATTTAATGGCGATATCAATTATCCTAGTGTTACTGTTTTTTAGCTCAAATGCTGCAAGGGTAAGGCGTCTGCGACGGATATATTCCGACAGCGTAACACCTGCAAGGAAAGAAAACATTCTTTTGAAATGATATTCCGAACAACAAGCCAGTCTGGCTACTTCTTTGAAGTCAATATCGTCGTAAATGTTTTCTTCAATATAGCTTAATACTCCATTCATTTTTTTTAATAAATCCACTGAAATGACCTCCCCTCACCAATAATATAGCAGAAATTGAATGAACCCATCCGACATTCAGTGCACAATTATGTAGGGTCAAATTCCATAACGAAACGCGAAACGGGACAGGGGGGGCAGGTCCCAATAATCCCTCATAAACCAAGCGGGATAAGCAGCCTGTCATGTGTTCCTCTAATTGATGCTGCGGTGAGGTGAAATGCTCGTCGTCGACCAGTCAATCACCCGGTCTTCTCATACTTCTCAAACGGATAGACATATGGCATAGCCTATCGTTCGTAATCTTTAGCAACTATTTGCGTAAACCGAATAACATCTTCCTATCAGAGAAATCCTATGCCAGAACCTCATAAGGAGATGAAATTAGTGATCCATGTACGTAATATGCACTATACGTATCCGGGGGCAAGCAAAGAGGTGTTACATGGCCTCAATTTCAGTATTGAGGACGGAGAGATCTTCGGTTTTTTAGGCCCATCCGGTGCAGGCAAGTCCACAACTCAGAATATCCTCATCGGATTACTGAGGAACTATCTGGGCAGTATCGTTGTACTAGGCCGGGAGTTGAGTGCTTGGGATGATGCATATTATGAGCACATCGGGGTCTCCTTCGAACTGCCAAACCACTACTTGAAGCTCACGGCCCTGGAGAACCTTTCCTATTTCCGCTCCTTATACAGTGTTTCCACTTGTGACCCAATGGAAGCGCTGGAGTGGGTTGGTCTGGAGGATGATGCGGGTAAACGGGTGGCAAATTTCAGCAAGGGCATGAAGATCCGGCTGAACGTGGCCCGCAGCCTGCTACACCAGCCCAAACTGCTTTTTCTGGACGAACCCACCGGCGGCCTGGATCCGGTCAACGCGCGCCATATAAAGAATCTGATTCTGGAGCAGCGCGCCCGGGGCGCCACAGTATTTGTCACCACCCATGACATGATGGTGGCGGATGAGCTGTGCGACCGGGTGGCCTTTATCGCCGGGGGCAAGATTGATGTGATTGATTCACCTGGTACGCTAAAGAAACGGTACGGCAAGCGCAGTGTGGTCGTTGAGTACATTACCGGCACTACAGAAGCGAAGAGCCGGGAGTTTCCGCTGGATAGTTTGGGTCAAAACAATGAGTTCATCGACCTGCTTAATATAGCAACACGTATCGAGACTATCCACACCCAGGAAACAACCCTGGAGCAGGTCTTTATTAAAGTGACGGGAGAGGAGCTGTCGGCATGAACCGCCTGGCCTCGGCCATGAAGACTGATATTAATGTGCAGGTGCGCAATCGCCTGTACTACATTGGACCGGCGTTTTCGGTAATCGCGGCCGGCATATTAACCTTGATTGCTCCGGCCGTGGACCTGGCGATCAGTATTCCCGTGGCTATGATTCTGCTGGTGGGTGGATCCACGCTACTGTACGTCGTGGGGCTCATTACATTCGAGAAGGATGAAGGGACACTGAACGCGGTCATTGTCTCGCCACTGAGAACTTACGAATACTTGTTGTCCAAGGTATTGACGCTAACGGCGCTGGCCACTTTTGAGAGCGTGATCATCGCCGGCGGCGCCACCCTGTTGATCTTTGGCCGCACGCAGAAGATGGTTACCTTTAACATAGCGCTGCTGTTGGCCGGCATTATCGCCATCGGAGTAGTATACACCCTCATTGGGATCATTATGATGGTGCGCTATGACCGCCTCACTGACGCCCTGGTACCGGTACTGGCCGTTGCTATACCTCTGCAATTGCCGTTCCTGTACTTCCTGGGTTGGCTGACACACCCGGCGTTCCTTATCGTCCCCACCAGCGCGCCAACAATGCTGATGGTGGGGGCGTTTCGTTCCCTGGCGCTATGGGAGTGGCTGTACGCGTTCAGCTATACCATAATGATGATAACCGGGTTGTCCCACTGGGCATATGGGTCCTTCCGGACCCATGTTATTATGAAAGCGGGGTAATTATATGCAATTAACAACAAGTTTTCGCCGGCTCGGGCAAAATGACTTTAGGCTTATTTGGCGCGATATCTTCCTGATATGGATATTGATCTATTACATAGTGATTGCGATGGTGCTGCGTTTCACCCTGCCCTACCTGAATACCCACTTCGCCGTAAGCGGTGCAGTGCCTTTCACGCTGTCGGATTGGTATCCCATGCTCGTGGCCTACTTTCTTATCTTTCTTGGTGCTGCAATGAGCGGTATGGTCTATGGCTTTGTGCTTTTAGAAGAAAAGGATAATAACACCATTAAAGCCCTGCTGGTTACACCCTTACCGGTGAACCATTACATTGTATACCGCGTGGGAGTACCGCTGTTAATCGCTTTTATCCTGATCATGGCTGCGGTGTTAATTACCGGTATCGCCGTACCGCCACTCCGACAGTTGGCACTGCTGGCGGCGGGCGCCTCGCTAGTAGCGCCCATAACAGCTCTGTATTTCGCCGGCTTCGCGGAAAACAAGGTGCAGGGCTTGGCCCTGTCCAAGTTTGTCGGTACAGCGGGCTTTCTCATTCCCCTGGCCTGGTTCACCCCGGAACCCCTCCAGTTTCTGTTCGGCCTATTTCCGCCCTATTGGGTAAGCAAGGCGTATTGGCTGGTACTGGCGGGTAACCCGCTGTGGCTGGGGGCGTTGGCCCTGGGCATTATATTGCAAGTAGTCATGATCGCGGCGCTTGCCAATCGCTTTAACAAAGTGATTTACCGAGATTCATGAATTTTTACTACTGCGACAGAAAAACGGTTTATCTTGGGTCATCATTTTTCCTCTTTGCCTTTTTTATCGAGTTCAGAGTTGATTTGTTCTTTGGCCCAACTTGTCTCTCATTAATATCCAGTAGCCTGGATATGGCGGGGATACCTTGCGAAAAACGTAGTTCCTTCCTTTTTCGACACCGTAAAGGAAATCGATCCCTGCAAATAACGCTCGGTCAGCAACTTCATGCTGTAAGTACCTAATCCGCGATCTTTCCCCTTGGTCGAAAAAGATCTCTGGAAAAGCTGTAGTTGTATTTCCCGCGGCATAACTCCAGGATTGTTCACCCAATACTCAACCTGCCCGTCTTGGAACCGGCAGCCCAACCAGACCGTATCACCGGCTTCGGATGCTTCCAGGGCGTTTTTCAACATGTTTCCCAGCACCCGGTGAAGTAACTGCGGGTTACTGGTGAAAACTATATTCTCTGCTGTCGGGTCAATCAGGATCTGCTGCTGAAGAGAAGTCTCATGGTTAGCAAAATGTGCAGCTACATTGGACAATATATTTAAGGATTGTAATGGTGACGTGCTAACCTTGAGTTCATTATTTTCAGCCAGTGTCAGATCGCGTTGTTCCCGTATTTGTTCTACCAGCAGTTTGGCTGATGATTGAATGTCAAGAATAAACTCTTTGGCCAGATCAGCGTCGGCTGTGTTTTCCAACAACTCGGCTACGCCCGTTAAGACCCCGGCTGTATTCATGACGTCATGGAAAAAAATGCGCTCCAGGCTGTGGCGGCGCTTTTCGTCACTAATATCAGCCATGGAAAGTACTGTAAATTCCTCGTTGTTGATTCGGATCGGCATGGCTGTTACCCCTAGATCCAGGGCTTTCGTTCGGCCATTGTTGTTGATCAGGATACGGCACTCGTGATAAACTTTACGGCCATACTGACTTTCCATGATGGCGTTCACAGCGCCACAGGTACGGCAGAATTCGGTGGTTCCGCAGCCGCCGGGCATCTCACATGCATGGACGCAGCGTAGCAATTCTCCCGGGCGAAGACCTTTTACCGATTCATGATCTTCGACTCCCAGTAAGTCCAGTAGAACCCGGTTACAAAGGATTACCTGGCGGTTATGGTTAAGAACCATAACAATGTTCGGCAGTGCGTCTAAAAAACTGCAATCCCCGAATAAATCTTCCGTAGCCTTTGCTTGTTGTGCAATATGCTTGTCCAGTGCCCGTTCTGCGGGGGCAAAGTAAGTGGTCAGGTTTTTGGAATTCATTTGGGGGTTCATCTCCTTTCGCAGGTAAACCATGCGAACTAAAAACTCATTCTGTTTTAAACACTATTTTTCCTCTACATAAAAACCTCCCTCTTAAACAGGGATGGAACATACTTCCGAACAGGGAAAGGGGACACACCTCCTTTGGAGGAATGTCCCTAATGTATGAATGTCCCTAATGTATGAATGTCTTCAAATTTGCTTTTGCTCCCAGCCATGGGCCTTTAGTCATTAATTAAATCCAGGAAATAGTCGCTCAGTTCGTCTTTCAGGATATCCACCGGTATTTTAAATTCAGGCATACCGGCGGCATAGGGGGCAATTTCATATTGACCGAAAAAGAATACAATGTTGTTGTCCTGAACATAAAAGGGATGGTTGTCGGAAATGGTCTGAAACCCCATATCCCCTTCAAAATACATTTTTTCTCCGGCGTTAATTTGCCTTTTAATTTCCTGGTTGATTAGAGCTTTGTAGTTGGTTTTGTTTTTAAATAAATTCTGCAATGTTAGGCGTTTTCCCTTTTGGGTGTCCAGAATATAAAAATCTTTCCAGGCCATGCCGTGGGCACCGCCGGAATACCGGTAGGTTTGCACTGCCAGGGATAACACTTTCCCGCTGGTGTGCACCTCGTAATTTACGTGCAATTGGAAAGGATGGGGTTCAAAGTCGTTGTCTTTTGCACTCTGGGCGTATTCCCGGTATGTGTTTTCCAATTCCATCTTGGTTTGCATGGCTGCATCCAGTATTTGCTTGTTAACTTTCTCCTGTAATGCGATGTTTTTGAGTCCGGAGATGACGGGGATTTTCAAGTCCAGTTCCATTTTTTCGCTGGTGGATTTGATTTCTCGGGTGGAAACCTGGATATCATCGGTGTTTATATCTTCGCCGGACGGTTTAACCAGCACGCTGTCGGTGGTTTTGTCCCACTGCACGGAAAAACCGCATGCTTGTGCCACCCAGCGAGCAGGCAAGAAAACTCGTCCCTTCTTAATTAACGGGGCCACATCCATTTGGGAATTTTCGCTGCCGATAACTTTTAATGCCTCGTCATCCAGATAATTGATTACAAGCTGACGCTGGCCCGTTTGTACTTTAATCTCCATATTGGAGTCGCCCTGGTAAATTAAACTAACGGTTCCGGTTGATTTATCCCAACTTATTGTTTTGTCAGCCATCCCCAGGGAGTGGGCAAGAAACCGCACCGGGATATAAATTCTGCCGTCTTCAGTGAACGGTGCCACGTCCATGCTTAATTTTTGGTCGTTGAGAATATAATTATACTCCCCCGGCCGGAAGAGGGCACCTGCCGTAGCTGCTGAAGCAGCTGCAGCGAATAGGTGCAGGGTGAATAACACAATACAGGTTGATAAAATTACTTTTTTCATAAAATCCCTCCATAATGACTGGTCAACTTAAGTAAGCGGGTTGTCACAAAACACTTGGCAGTGATTTAGACGGCTAAGAAAGGTACCAGGTTCCATCTGGTTTTGAAAATCGCAAATTTAAGTTGATTCCCTCAGAAAAGAGAACCAAAGGTTACGACCCCATACTTATTTAAAAGTATCATAAATCCCCACCACCATAATCACCACGATTATTACGGGAATAACATAACGGAACCAGACACCCCACCATGCTCCAAGGAAGTGTCTGCGCAAGTTGCGGTTTCCTTCCTCTGCCGATTTCCTGGCCCCCCAGACATACCCGGTGAAAATTGCCGTTAAAAGCCCGCCCAGCGGTAGGAATATGGAATTGGCAAACCAATCATAGGTGTCCAACAGATCTTTACCCAGGAAGTTAAAACCGCTTAAGCTGCTGTACCCCAGGCTGGCAGGAATGCCGGCCAGAAAAATGAATACTCCCAGCAGGGTAGATGCCCTGGCCCTGGACCACCGGTATTCATCGACCAGCCAGGCTACCACCACTTCCAGAAGGGAGAATGCTGACGTCAGGGCGGCGATGGCCAGCAGGGAAAAAAAGAGGGCACCAAAAAGTATACCCATAGGCATTTCTGCAAAAACAGCGGGCAGGGTGATAAAGGTTAATCCCGGCCCGGCGTTAGGGGTGAACCCAAGGGCGAATACAGCCGGGAAGATGGCAAATCCGGCCATAAAAGCCACTAAGGTATCCAGCCCTACCACCGAGGCCGCGCTGCCGGGGATTTGATCCTCATCCCGCATGTAGCTTCCATAAGTTATTATGCAGCCCATACCCACACTGAGGGTGAAAAAAGCCTGGGAAATTGCATCCAGCAATGTACGGGGGGTGATGGCACTGGAATCCGGCTTCAGATAAAACACCAGTCCCTCTGCAGCACCGGGCAGGGTGACCGCCCGGCCGATCAGTACAATTAGAAGAATGAATAAAAGGGGCATCAATACTTTTACTGAACGCTGAATTCCTTTGACAATCCCCGCCGCCACAACGGCTATGGTTAGAAACATAAAAATAAAATGCCATATAATAGGTTCTATAACGTTACTGATGTGTGCAGAGAATATACTGGCAAAATCAACGTTTGCATTCAGACCGCCGGCAACGGTTTTGTAAATGTAGGCCAGCGACCAGCCTGCAACAACGGAATAATAAGAAAGTATGACGAAGCCGCTAAATACACCCAGTGCGCCCACCAGCCACCATGGTGTACCAGGGGCCAGTGCTTTAAATGCGCCAACAGGGTTTCTGTGTGTCTTGCGGCCAATGATCATTTCGTTAATAAGTACAGGGAATCCTATAAGTAAAATGGCTAATAGATATAATACAAGGAAGACGGCACCACCGTTTTTTCCGGTCATAAAAGGGAAACGCCAGATGTTTCCCAAGCCGATGGCGGAACCTGCCGCGGCCAGTATGAATCCAACTCGCGATGTCCAGTTTTCTCTTTGTTTAGGCACGCTATGACCTCACTGTTCATAAAAAATGTATTGTGATTATAAATTTAATGTTTCCTTTATAACGCCATTTAATAATAAATTTTTGCAAAAAGAAGGTGCCTGATATTCAGGCACCTTCTTTTTACTAGCTTATTTCTTAAAGGCAATTTAGATGTTAATGGGGTGTATATGTTTCTTTAATGTATCCCACATTTCTCCTGGGATTACACCCAGCCGCCATAAGGCAACACCCTTTAAACCGTAGCGCTTGGCAATACCCACCTTAGCAATTATACTTTCCGCCGTTTCGCTGGGAGCGGATATTCCCAGTACTAACTTTTCAGGCGGGACTGCACGGCCGGCTGTTTCTACGGCCTGCATAACTAAGTTAACCGGCTCAGGTGTGGACCCGTAATCATAGGCCATAATGATAATGCGGTCGGCTAAGCTTCCCAGAGCTGCATAATCATAGCCCTTATACGCGCTGTTGGGGGCGTGGAGGGTCAGCGTCAGGTTTAGACCGGCTTCTTTTAACCGGCCGGATAATAACTCAATAAAGCTCGTAAAATTATTCTTTGTATCCCGCAGTTCTTCCATGTCCGCGTTCCAGCCCAGACCCTCGAAATCAAGGTTAACGCCACCGTATATTTGCGTCTCTTTAACAATTTCTTCTACCGCCTTATCTTGCGCGGGTTTATCCTTTAGAAATTTATTAATAGTGCTTCCCTGATCAGTCCAATGAATAACCATTTCGGTTGCCAGGTTATAATTGTCGGCTGCCTTTAGCATATTTTCCCAGCCGTCGGGGCGCTGCCAGCCGGTCCTACTTTTGGTGAGGAGGCTGCCTGTTTCATCCAAGCTGTACCACCCCAGTGCCAGTTCACTTACCGTACCTGTATTGCCTGTGCCGGTTTGGGGATAGCTCCGGCCGAACAAATCGCTCCAACTGCTTGTATTTGCATCGCCCAGGGCATAGAAACCAATTACCTCCATGTTGGTAGGTGGAGATATAATGTGCACTGTGTATGTACTGCTATTCCAGGCAACATCGCAGTCAAATGCCTCCGCGAAAAAGCGCAAGGGGATAAGCGTTCTACCGTCTTCAATCATGGGCGGTACATCCATAAGAATGTTGTTCCCGTTCCGGTAAGCGGATTTGCTGCCCATTTGAAGGCGTATCTGGGTGTCTCCTTTTTTAGCGGTAACTGTTTGTGTGTCACTGTCCCAATCAACGTGAGTATTCAGCCCTTCCACCACAGCCCGAAAAGGCACCAGTGTGCGGCCGTTCTGCATTACAGGTTCTACATCAAAGGTTACCGGCAGGTCGTCTATTAAAACCGAAATGTTCTCTTTTTGACCCGTTGCGCCGGCTGCAGAAGGTGCTATTAGTGTCAGCGCGGTTAGAATCATGCAAATTGCAAGTAACATTTTTTTCATAGCTTTTTGTTTGCCTCCTGATATAATGCTTTTTCATTGATTCCCGTTTTAGGAAGCAAATTCCTTCCAGCATATTGACAAGTTTAATAAACACATTTAGAATGTTTAATAATTTAATACAAGTTAGGTAACAGGTGCCCCGTTAGGGGAGAATAGGGAATCAGGTTAAAATCCTGAGCGGACCCGCCACTGTAACCGGGAAGTGCTTGCCATTATGCCACTGTCCAGCCGGATGGGAAGGCAGCAAGGGCGATGCCTGGGAGCCAGGAGACCTGCCTGTTAGCCTACACTTAAGAGGATGATGGAAAAGTCCTTAACCTTCGGGTTAAGGACTTTTTTTGTCTTTAGGGCAAAATTAAAGAGGAGAGTGATTATGGTGACCCAGTTGGAAAGTGCTTTACAAGGGCAAATTACACCGGAAATGGAACAGGTGGCCCACCAGGAGGCTGTTGCGCCTGAATTTATCAGGCAGGGGGTAGCCGGTGGAAACATTGTCATACCCCGCAATATTCTGCGCGATGGTATGGTTCCGGTGGCCATAGGCACCGGGCTGAAAACAAAAGTTAGTGCCAGCGTCGGCCTGTACGGAAGTACAGGTAATATTGCTACGGAAGTAGCTAAAATTAAAGCGGCAGTGCAGGCAGGAACAAATGCCATTATGGACCTGAGTGTAAGTGGGGATATCGATGCCATGCGCCAGGAAACCCTTGCCGCTGCTCCTACGCCCGTGGGCACCCTTCCCCTGTACCAGGCCCTGGCCGAGGCAGCCGAAAAATACGGCTCTTCCACAAAAATGGAAGCAGAGGGACTATTCGATGTTATTGAGCGCCAGGCAGCCGGGGGGGTTGATTTCCTGGCCCTGCACTGTGGTACCACCATGGACGTTGTGGAGCGGGCCAAAAAAGAAGGCCGCATTGATCCACTGGTGAGTTACGGAGGCTCACACCTTATAGGGTGGATGGTGCATAACCATAGGGAAAACCCCTTATACGAAAATTATGACCGGGTACTGGAGATTGCCCGCAAGTACGACGTTACCATCAGCCTGGCCGACGGCATGCGGCCGGGGTGCCTGGCCGATTCCCTGGACGGGGCGCAGGTGCAGGAACTAGTAATTTTGGGTGAAATGGTGCGGCGGGCCAGGGAAGCCGGGGTGCAGGTAATGGTTAAGGGACCGGGTCACGTACCGGTTGATCAATTGAAAGCTACGGTTACCCTGCAAAAGAGCCTGTGCAAGGGAGCCCCCTATTTTGTTTTCGGGCCCGTGGTAACCGATATAGCAGCGGGCTATGACCATATAAGCGCTGCCGTGGGCGGAGCCATAAGTGCCTGGGCCGGTGCTGAGTTCCTCTGCTATGTAACGGCGGCCGAACACCTGGGGCTACCCGGTGTTGATCAGGTACGGGAGGGAGTGTTTGCCGCCCGTATTGCCGCTCATGCTGCCGATTTGGCCAAAAGCTTACCGGGGGCAGCGGAATGGGATCTGGAAATTTCACGGGCCAGAAAAGAGTTGGATTGGGAAAAACAAATAGAACTGGCCATAGACCCGGATCGGGCCAGGCAGTTGAAAAAAGAAAGAAGCGGCGATTCCTCGTCGGGATGTGCCATGTGCGGTAAATACTGCGCCATGGAGGTAGTGTCCAAGTACCTGGGTGCTTCGAAGAATAGTTGTTAGTCTGATTTCTGTAACTTTAAAACATTTTTTGACGGGATCAAAGGCTTTGCATGTGATGCTTTGGGGAAAACATTTTATGGACAGGATTAACAGGATCTACAGGATTATTTAAAAATAAATATACCAAAATCAAAACCATTACAATATAACGAGACTCCTGAACCAGTTCTCAAATATTAAACAAAGAATTTAAAAATGTTTTTAAGGACCCCAAAGTCATGACCCCAAAGCATCCCATTTAATCCCGTCAATCCCGTCAAAGAAAAAAGACCCTAAAGCTTCGACCCCAAAAAAAATGCTGTTAAAACTTACATGAACCTTATACACAAACTAGTATGAAAAACTACATTTTCGTGAAAGAAAGACTCCATAGTGCCAACACTAAAACAGAAGGGGCAATTTTTGACGGGATTGACGGGATTCTCGGGATAGAGATTAAAAACAAAGAGAAAGGAAAAGGCAAACACATTAGACAGGATTACAGGATTCGCAGGATAAGGGATTTAAAGATAGCGTTTAAAATAGCCAATTGGTTATAAATTTAAGCTTAAAAGAGTTAACTGAGAGTTAGAATTATAAAAATATAACAAAACCGCCAAGACAAATTAATGCTAATAAATATTGTATGCAAAGAAATAATGAAGGAAAACAAGCAAAGCTAAAAATCCTGTTGATCCTGTTAATCCTGTCTAAGAAAATATCCCAAAGAAATACCCAAAATGCTTTTTTGTTTAATCATTATTTCGAAAGGGTGAAGAAATATGACGCAAGTTTTAGCAGCCCGGGCAGGGCAGGTAACATTGGAAATGGAGGCGGTCGCCGCCCGGGAAAACGTAGATGTTGAAATAATTCGCGCCGGTGTGGCAGCCGGGGTAATTGTCATTCCCAAAAATAAAAATCGTAAACAAATTGATCCTTGTGGGATCGGGCAGGGACTGAGGATTAAAGTGAATGCCCTCATCGGCACCTCCAGCGACCGGGACGACCTGGAAATGGAAAAAAGGAAACTGTTAATTGCACAAAATGCCGGGTGTGATACATTTATGGATTTAAGCACCGGCGGGGACATTGACGGTATGAGACAACTTACTCTGTCCACAGTAAGCGTTCCCGTGGGCGGTGTGCCTGTTTACCAGGCCGGTATAGAAGCCATAGAAAAGCGGGGCAGCATAGTGGCCATGCAGGAAGATGATATTTTTGCGGCGGTGGAGAAACAGGCCGCGGCCGGGGTGGACTTTATGGCCATTCACAGTGCCCTCAACTTCGACGTTTTAAAACCCTTGCAGGCAAGGGGCAGGGTAGCCGATATTGTTAGCCGCGGCGGTGCTTTCTTGACCGGCTGGATGCTGCACAACCAAAAGGAGAATCCCCTTTACGAACAATTTGACCGTCTGCTGGCTATTTTAAGGGAATATGATGTCACCCTTAGTTTAGGTGATGCCATTCGCCCCGGTGCCGTGGCCGATTCCCTGGATGAGGCCCAACTACGGGGGCTGGCGGTGGCCGGAGAACTGGTGGGCAGGGCCCGGGAAGCCGGGGTGCAGGTTATGGTGGAAGGGCCGGGGCATGTGCCTATGCATCATGTGGAATCCACTATGGTATTGCAAAAACGTTTATGTAGCAATGCACCTTATTTTGTCCTGGGGACTTTGGCCACGGATGTGGCTCCTGGCTATGACCATATTACATCGGCTATTGGGGGCGCCCTTGCCGGTGCCGCCGGCGTGGACTTTATTTGTTATGTAACCCCGGCGGAACACCTGGGGCTGCCCACGGAAGAGGATGTTAAGGAAGGGGTTATAGCTGCCCGCATAGCGGCTCACGCGGCGGATATCGCCAATGGAAATAAGCAGGCCCTGAAAAGGGATCTGCAAATGGCCAAGGCCCGCGTGGCCCAGGATATTAATAAACAAATCAGTCTTTCCGTGGACCCGGAAAAATCAAGAAAGGCCCTGGAAGGCGAAAAAGAAGATCACTGCGCCGTTTGCGGCCCTGACTGTGCCGCCCATGTGGCAGCAAAATATTTCGGCATCGCGTGAGAGTTTTGACGGGATTAACGGGATAGGCGGGATAAAAGGCGTTGCATGTAGGGCTTTTGGGAAAACATTTTTTAGACAGGATTAAAGGCATTGCATGTAGGGCTTTGGGGCAAACAATTTTTTTAGACAGGATTAACAGGATTTACAGGATTATTAAAAAAAACACACCCAACCCGAAAGCCTTTACCATATAACTGAAGCTAATGGACTAGCTTATAATATAAACAATTATTTTTTAAAAATTGCCTTTAAAAGACCCCAAAGCCACTGACCCCAAAGCATCCTGCAAATCCTGTAATCCTGTCAAATAAATGTTGGCCCAAAAGCCACGACCCAAACAATCTTTATTCAAGGAGCAGAAGAAACCTTTTCGTGGATCTTTGGAAGCGAGAAAAAGGCATTGCATGTAGGGCTTTGGGGTAAACAATTTTTTTAGACAGGATTAACAGGATCTACAGGATTATTTAAAAATAAAACAGCAAAATTTAAAAGCCATTACCATATAAAGAGAACTTATGGACCAGCCCCAAATATATAAAAATAGTTTTCAAAATGTTTTTAAAAGACCCCAAAGCCACTGACCCTTGAGCATCCCAATAATCCCGTTAATCCCGTCAAAGAAAATAGACCTCAAAGCCATGACCCAAACAATCTTTATTCAAGGAGCAAAAGAAACCTTTCCGTGGTTCTTTGGAAGCGAGAAAAAGGCTTTGCATGTGATGCTTTGGGGAAAACAATTTTTTTGGACAGGATTAACAGGATCCACAGGATTGTTTAAAAACATACCAAAATCGAAAGGCTTTCATTTAATCCGAAAATTATAGGTTAATCCCCAAACATTAAAACAATTAATTTTATAATGCTTTTAAAGACCCCAAAATACTCACCCCAAAGCATCCTGATAATCCTGTTAATCCTGTCAAAGAAAGAAGACCCTTAAGCCACGACCCAAGAAATCTTGAATTCAAGGAAGCAAGCGAACCGTTCCCTTGTTTCCCCTTTAAGAGGTGATGCAATTGAAACTGGAAGAAGTAATTGGGCGTATTCAGCCGGTAAGCGATGAATGGAGACTTAAAGCCGGGGAATACCTGAATAACCTGGCCATTCCTCCGGGAAGCCTGGGCGAACTATTGGACCTGGCGCAGCGCCTGGCTTCTATCAAGGAAACATTGAAGCCCTCGGTCAAAAGCAAAGCAGTAGTCACCATGGCCGGAGACCACGGGGTGGTTGATGAAGGGGTGAGCGCCTTTCCCCGGGAAGTCACCCCCCAGATGGTGGCCAATTTTGTGGTTGGTGGAGCGTCCATAAATGTACTGGCTAAGGTGGCCGGGGCCCGGGTTGCGGTGGTTGACCTGGGCGTGGCCGCCGATCTGAACGAGTTTGTTCGGCAGGAAAAAATTCTTTCCTATAAATTAGGTTATGGAACCGGTAATATGGCCCGGGGGCCGGCCATGTCCCGGGAACAGGCGCTGCAGGCCCTGGAAACAGGTATGGAAGTTGCCGCAAAGCTGGTCCGGGAAGGGGTGGAACTCCTGGCCACCGGAGATATGGGTATCGGTAACACTACTCCCAGCGCTGCCATTTTAGCTGCTCTTTCGGGCTGCCAGGCCCGCCAAGCAGCCGGAAAGGGAACCGGTATCAGCGATGAGGCCCTGGAAAACAAAATACGAGTCATTGAAAAATCCCTGGAGGTTAATAAGCCCAACCCGGCAGATCCCGTGGACGTACTGGCCAAGGTGGGGGGCTTTGAAATAGGCGGCATTGCCGGAGTTATACTGGGGGCGGCGTATCACCGGGTGCCGGTGGTGGTGGACGGGTTCATTTCCTCGGCCGGGGCGTTGTTGGCTAAGGGCCTAGTTCCTGAATCAGTTGATTATATGATAGCATCCCACCGTTCCCGGGAATTAGGGCACGGGCTCATGCTGGAAGAGCTAGGTTTAAAACCTTTGCTGGACCTTAATTTGCGCCTGGGAGAAGGGACCGGAGCGGCCCTGGCCATGAACATTATAGAATCTGCGGCGCAAGTGATATGTAATGTGCTTACCTTCCATGAAGCCGGAGTGGCCAGCAATGAAACCGCCCTTTCTTAAGCACGACCCGCAGACAGCAGGTCCCCAATACCTTGAGGACCTGGCCACCGGGTACTGGTTTTCCGAGGTGCTGTTTACGGCGGTTGAGGCAGAGATTTTTACCCTCCTGGCCACCGGGGGAAAGACGGCCGGTGAAATTGCCGGCATGCTTAATTATAACCGGCACGGGGCGGAGCGTTTCCTGCATGCCCTCTGTGCCATGGGGCTTTTGGCCTCGGACGGGGAATTCTTTTTCAATACCGGGGGTTCCCAAGAATATCTCGTTAAGGGTAAGGAGAATTACCAGGGAGATTCAATACTTTGGCGCCAATACCTGAACTCTCACTGGCAGAGCCTGGGGAAATGTCTGGAGGCCGGGGGGAGAGTGAATTTTCCTCCGCCCGGAGAGTCCTCCGGGCGGATTGAGGAGCGCACCCGTTGTTACATACGGGCTATGGACGGTATAGCCAGGCTCAAGGTGCAAGAAATTATACCCCTTTTCCGGAGCATTTCTCTTGCAGGGGAAATGCTGGATGTGGGGGCGGGGTCCGGTGCCTTTGCGGACGGCTTTCTTGATTACTATCCTTTGCTGCGGGCTACATTGCTGGACTTGCCCCGGGTGTTGGACAATGCTGAAGAGCTTATGGGGAAAAGAGGGTTAGCGGAAAGGGTAACCTGTTGCCCGGGCAATATACTGGAACCCTGGCCGGTAAGAAATAAGCGTTATGATCTGATTATACTTTCCAACATTATTCACGCCTACTCTGAAAGGGAAGTCCCCGGCATACTGGCCCGGGCCGCAGAATGCTTGAAGCCCGAAGGATTTTTGATTATACACGATTTCTTCTTTGAGCATTGCCCGGAAAAGGCGGCTCTATCTGATTTGAATATGTTTATCAACACCTATAACGGCAAAGTTTTTTCCGCCCCCTGGGTGCAAGAAGAGCTAAAAAAGCAAAACTTGTCTGTTACCGGTATGATTCCGTTGCAAACCGATTCGGCGGTAATAATTGCCACGGCGGAAGAAAAGAATCTGGCCCAACTCTGTGTGACTCCCGAGGCTCGTTTGGCGGCCGGGATAAAGGATCTGGGCTTTCGCCGGGTTTGCCCCCTACCCGTGGAATCTGTTCATGTGCCCGGCTGGGTGAACCTGCGGTGCCGGTTCGGGTGTGAATATTACGGTAAGCCCCACTGCCCGCCCGAAACCATTGCACCGGAAAAAACCAGGGAGCTTTTAGGAAATTATAACCGGGCGCTGCTCCTGGAAGGGGAGCCTCCCGGGAGGACTTTCCAGCGCCGTGTGCTGCAGGCGGAAAGGGAGGCCTTCAAAGCTGGTTTTTACAAAGCCCTGACTTTTTGGGCCGGCCATTGTGCCCTTTGTGAAAACTGTGCCCCGGACGGTATCTGCCGTAATAATCGGGACGCCAGGCCTTCCATGGAAGGGGCGGGAATAGATGTATTTGAAACGGTACGGCGGGCCGGGCTTTCACTGCGGACATTGAATAAAAAGAGTGATTATGTCAAATATTTTGCCCTGCTGCTATTGGAGTGATTATAATGCGGGTTTTAATGGTACAGGCCCTTTCCACTGAAGGAGTTGCTCCAGAAAGGGTCTATCCTATTGGAATAGTCTCGCTGGCCACCCATATTAAAAAGGACGGCCACGAGGTTGATATACTGGATATGAATCTGGAGGAAGATCCCTTTGGGGCATTAAAGGAAAGGTTATTAGATTTTCAGCCGGAGGTGGTGGGACTATCCCTGCGCAATATTGATCCCCTGGCTAACAAAACCAGCTCTTTAGTTCCCCCTTTTATTGTCGCCGTTCGCCTGGTGGCGACTATATTGCCCGGGGCCTGGATCATAGCCGGAGGGACCGGTTTTTCCCTTTTCCCGCAGCGCTTGATGACTGAGCTGCCGGAAATCCATTACGGCCTGGTGGGGGAAGGGGAAATTTCATTTCCCACACTGCTGTCATCCCTGGAAAATCCATCCTCCTTAAAAGGATTGTCCTGGCGGGAAGGTGAAAAAATATGGGTCAACCCACCTGCCCGGGACTTCAATATGAATCATTATGTCCCTCCTTCCAGACGGCTTTTGGACCCTTCCCTTTACCTGGCAGGTAATAATTATGTTCCCCCGGTGGGGATAGAAGCCAAGCGGGGCTGTTCTTTTCAGTGTTCCTATTGTGTCTACCCCCGGCTCCAGGGGAGGGGATTGCGCTGTCGCCCGCCGGCGGGTGTGGTGGATGAGATGGAAGTATTATATAAGGAATACGGCATTAAAAGCTTTCATTTTACAGACCCGGTTCTGAATCATCCCCGGGGACACCTGGAGGGAATATGCCGAGAGCTCTTGCACAGAAGGCTTGATGTGCGATGGAGCGGTTTTTTCCGGGAAGACTGTATTAATGAAAATAATATTGGCCTTTTTGAGCAGGCGGGGTGTGAATGTTTTTCTTTTTCCCCGGATGGCCTTTGCCGGGAAGCCTTGGACATATTGGGTAAGCAGCTCAGTGAGGCGGATATTTTAAGGGCGGCGGATTTGGCATCCCGCAGTGACGTGGTTACCGTTTATCACTTTATGGTCAATGTGCCCGGGGAGAGCGAGCAAACATGTGCCAAGGGGGTCCGGCTGCTGGAGCGAATCTATGAGCTGCATGAAAGGAAAAGGAACCTGGGGACGGTAGTTCTTAACAATATTCGCATTTTACCCGGCACGCATATAGAGGCTATAGCCAGAGAAAAAGGGGTAATCGGGGCCGGTACCGACCTTCTTTACCCGGTATATTACAACCCGGAACCCTTTAACGCTTACCGGTACCACCTGGAAACCCTGAATCTCTATCGAAATGTATTTATGTGGCAGGGGGTGAAAAAATGAAGAT
This sequence comes from Bacillota bacterium, assembly GCA_009711705.1. Taxonomy (GTDB): domain Bacteria; phylum Bacillota; class Desulfotomaculia; order Desulfotomaculales; family VENG01; genus VENG01. Next base: position 4,463 of record VENG01000028.1, on the reverse strand, counting down.
ACTTTTGCTGGAGCACCCCCGGAATATCGCTCCCCACCGGTGCAACGATATCGCCAATACCCCTCTTTCCTCCAGCCTGCTCACCGGCTACGCCGCCGGGATGCTGGCTGGAGAGGGGCATGATGTGGAAATAGTGGAAGGATACCTGGAGGGATTATCCTATGCAGAAATGGAAAGCCGTATTGCCGCAGCAAAGCCGGATTTACTGGGAGTGCACATAATTTACCACTGGCAGACAGACCACCGGCTTTATGCTTTCCTGGAGCAGGCGAAACAAGGGGGGTTGTGCTCCTATATTACAGCCTACGGGTATTACCCCACCTTTGCCCGGGAGGAAATTTTACGCGACTGCCCGGCCCTGGATTCGGTTATAGTGGGGGAACCAGAGGAGACCTTTGCCGTGCTGGCCGGGGCCCTTTCCCACCCGGCGCATTCGGGGGATATCCCCGGCCTGGCCCGGAGGGACGAAGCAGGTAATATTATCTGCAGTCGGCGCAAGCCGGTGCAAGACCTGGATACCCTTCCCTTTCCCGTGCGCACCGGGGCCATGCTGCGCCTGCCCGAGGTGAACATCCAGGGCAGCCGCGGGTGCTACGGGGGCTGTACCTTTTGCTATGTCAATCCCTTTAATGGTCAGCAATCCCACTGGCGGGGACGGAGCCCGGAGAATATTATAGCGGAAATAGACCATATCATTGGAAAATGGGGAAGAAGGGATTTCTACTTCACAGATCCCAACTTCTTCGGACCGGGACAAAGAGGCCAGGAAAGGGCCCTTCGTCTGGCTTCACTTTTGAAATCTCGTAATGTTCTTTTCGGGCTGGAAGCCCGGGTCAACGATATCCATGACAAAACCGTAGGTCCACTGGTGGAGGCGGGCTTGCGCCACCTTCTCATCGGCCTGGAGAGTGGAAGGGATCAATCCTTGCAGCGCATGAACAAGATGACCACCGTGGCCCAAAACGAAAGAGCTCTGGCTATCCTGCGTAAACATGGCATAGAGCCCAATATTGGCTTTATCATGTTCGAGCCCGATTCCACTCTGGCAGATATACGAGTTAATCTTGAGTTTCTCCGTAGAAATGATCTATTAAAGGATCTTTTCATAACCGCCAATGTGCTCTATCACCACCAGATTATCCTCAAGGGAACTCCCGTCTTCCGAAATTTGCAAAGGGAAGGGCGACTGGAGCTTTCATCCTCGTCAGCTTATGAGGGCGTTACTGCCTTTGTGCACCGGGAAGTGGCTGTTTTGGCCGACATTATGCGGCGTATCACCAACTGCTTTTTCAATTGTATAGCGGATATTTGGAGCGGGGAAAAGGAACAGCCGGAGCATGCGCGGGAAAGTTATGCCAAGCTTAATAGTCTGCTGGTGAAATGGTTTGAAACCGCGTTAAGGGCGCTGGAGGCCGGGGAGCAATTTCCCGGGGAAGAGCAAGATGCCATTGTAAGGGAAGCTGAAAAGACCATTTTAAATTGCTTAAAAATGCTATAATATTCAAAACAAGCTTTGCGAAATAATAGCCCGGGTTTATTTCGCCCGGGCCATTGTTTTATAATGAATACCCATTTGCCCCCGAGATGTTTCTGCGCCGGTATATGCTCGATATTATTCCTAATGCCGCGGCATTTAAGATTAACTGTGACCCACCGTAACTGACAAAGGGGAGTCCAACTCCGCTTATGGGGGCAAATCCAAGATTCATACCTATATTCCATATAAATTGGACGGTAAAGATAGCGGTAAACCCGCTAAGTACCAGCCGGGCGTAATTGTTTTTAACCACTACGGCAACCCTGGTCATACGAGTAATAAATAAAACTATCAAAGCAATTAAGACTCCCACCGCCACCCAGCCAAAAGTGAAGGTTAAATAACTGAAAACAAATTCTGTGTGTAGGCCGGGAACAAAATCGGGTTTTTCCGTAAGCCCCTGGCCAAAAGACCCGGAACCGTTAATTAACTGGCTTAATTGCAGGTTTAGCCAGCCGGCTCCCGATGGATCTTTTTCAGGATTAATAAACGCCATAAACCGCTGAAGCCTGTACGGGGTATTAATGATTAGGAAAACAAAAATTCCCGATACTAAACTTGTTAAGGTCAAAAAGGCCCTGGGTTTTGCTCCGGAAACAATCATCAGGGTTATGCAAACTGCGGCGTAAATAATTGCTGCGGTTAGTGAACTGCATGCCAATATTAGAAGCAGTGGCACTACACATAACAACAGACCCTGTAACATCTGTTTAGGCTTGTCCCAGTCCCATTTATGTAATATACCGGCCAGAGCTATGCTCAGCAATAAGGGACTGATTTCTACAAAATTGATACTAGCCGGGCCTAGGGTGAGATAATTTGTACTGTTGATGGGCTGGCCGGCGAAAACTGATAAAACCAGCATTAATACGGTGCCCCAATAGATGTGTCCGGAATAAGGTTCAATCTTCCGAAAGTCGTATAAATATAAACCCGTTATAATGGCTGCCCCAATAATGGCGAAAATACAACTCTTGATAAATAATATGGGGACAGGGCCGGGTGTGAATCCCAGTAACCCATGTTTCTCTATGAAAAACATAGCCAGTAAACCCAGGCTCACAAAAAAAAGGCTTAAAACCAATATGCTCCACTCCGGTTTGGGTTGATGAACCTTGTTTAATTGTTTGCCTATCCTATCAGCATTTCCCATTTGGGTAATGGCTTTATTAACAGCTTCATCTTCCGAAAAACCTTCGGCTAAGTATTCTTCAACGGTTTCTTGCAGGTGTGTTTTAAGTTCAAGTTCTATTTCCCGGTGCACTTCATGGAATTTAACCTGTGAGCATACTTCATTTATATATGAAATTAGTCTTTCGTTGGTAATTACCTCCATGCATAGGCCTCCCCGGTTAGGATTTTATCAACCGCTGAACGAAAAGTTATCCACTCTGCTTGTTTTTCCCTTAAGCCTTTAACCCCTTTGGGAGTAATCCGGTAGTATTTTCTTTGCCGACCGCCTTCACTGCCCCACCAATATGACTCAATCATATGTGCGGCTTCCAACGAGTGTAGAATGGGGTAGAGCGTTCCCTCTTTAAACTCAAACACACCGTTCGACTTCTTTTCAATTTCCTTGATCATTTGATAGCCGTACATAGGTTCCTGGTTTAGCAAGCTTAGAACCAGTATTATAGTACTTCCTTTTAAGAGCTCCTTATTAACTTTCAGGGCAATACCTCCTTACTATGCATCGGAATAAGATGCATAGTTAATCTAGGTATAGTCTATCAGGTAGTAACGTGAAATTCAACCAATATTTCGGCAAAACATAAAGCATTATAAAAACACCAAGCGTGACAAGGGATTTCCTAAGAATGAATTGAGTGAGCCTGACTTAGTGCCGACAAAATTGCAAAATGTGCAAACCGATGTCCTTCCCATAAGCTACCTTTTCGCCGGGGGGACTGAGCCGCGCCGGAGGCTGGCATTCAAACTCCCGCCGGCCGTATCCGCCCGGCGAAAGGCGGCTGTAGTTTGGGCCATTTTAAAATCACGGCGGGTACGCTTGGCACTTGCGTTTACGACATCCTGCCGCAAGACGCCGACAACCCGTCCGGGCATGGGATCGGTATCCTTTCCAAATACTACATTCTCAGCAACAACCACGTTCTTGCCAATGGCAATGACGCTTCCACAGGTGACTTCATTCTCCAGCCGGCCCCGTTCGACGGAGGAGTTGACCCGGCAGACAGGATCGCCGTCCTGAGCCGCTTTATCCCCATTACCTTTGACCCGCCGGTTCCCCGGGAGCAGCATAATAACCTTGTGGACGCGGCCATTGCTGAAGGGCAGTTCCAAGACCTGGACAGGGAGATATACTGGATTGGTCACGTACGTGCCTGGCGCCGGAAGGAAGATGTAAATGTAGGGACGTTGATAAAAAAGACAGGGCGCACCACGAATTTCACCACCGGCAGGATCACGGCGGTCAATGCCACGGTCGATATAAATTACGGTGAGGGGAAGGTGGCAAGGTTTAAAGATCAGATTGTGACCACCAATTTCTCGGACGGTGGGGACTCCGGTTGGCTGGTGACCACGTTGGACAATGTTGCGGTGGGGCTGTTGTTCGCGGGCTCCTCAAGCGCTACCATTCTCAATCAAGTGGAAAACGTACGCTCATTGCTGAGGGTGGAAGTGGCTGAAGAGGTTCAATAACGTGGTCAAAATAAAAGAGCTTGTCCTGGTTTTACGGGGGGCGGGCAAACAAGAAGAATGAAATCGCTAACGCGATGGTTACTGTAAAACATTGTCTAAGAATAAATGGCCAAAAAAAAGAAAAGTATGCCCTTTCTGTGGTATTGTCTAATCGCCAAACCAAACAAACCAAGGAAGGAAGCATACTTTTCTTTTATGATTATATCATGGTTTAAGCTATCGATACAAACACAAATACCGAGTACAACAACAGCGAGAGCTCCCC